>CAXBHV010000359.1:0-6598 GCA_963974855.1 uncultured Rhodopirellula sp.
TTGTCGGTGACTAAGTTCACAGCTTCGGTCGAGACGTTTCCACCAGCACCACCACGGGTATCCACTCGACCTCGCAATCGCACATTGCCTCCGGCGACCAAGCGAACCGCCGCGCCCGAGGTCACTATATTGTGAATGTCGATTGCCTGTCCATGATCAATAAGGACGCTCCCGCCTGAAGTGACAATTTGCGAGGTGTAGCGGGTCACCGAGAAAGAGCCACTGGAACTGAGCGAACTAAAATCGCCTCCGCTTGTCGAAATACTATTACCAAGCACAACATTCGAAACACCGTTGAACAATACATCGCCGCCTTGAGTCGAGATCGATCCAAGGTTGGTTGTTTCAACCGTCGCACCACCATCAATCGTAAAGCTTCCACCGAGAGTATTGAGTTGGTTACCAATGACCACAGCCCCCGAATGATGTAGAGACACGTCACCGGCGCCACTGTAAATCAAAGCGGCGGACTCCGATCTAAAATGATTCCCTGTTGAATGAAAGTCTCCCTGACCGCCACCACGCATATCAATTTGTCCCCGAAGCCAGACATTAGAATCGCTAACAAATTCAACAGCACCGCCGGCCGTCGTAACCGTATAGAGCGTTACATCGCCATGGTGATCGATGAGAACATCGCCTCCGGAGGAGCCGTTCTGAGTCAAGATACTTGCAAGATAGTGGTTCATTACAAATGTCCCATTCCCGAGCGAACTGAATCGTCCCCCGTTTGTCACCATACTTGCATTGATCTGAACATCTCCTTCGTGAATCAATGAAATGTCGCCTCCATCCGTGCGGATCGCACCGTTGCTCGTTGTCACGAAGCCGACTCCCGAAGATGCAAAGTTGCCGCCGGAAAGATTGACTTGCGTTCGCAAGACGACTTGTTCCGCATTGAACAACAAATCGGCGCCATATGTCGGCAAAGACGAACCAATGGCTTCGATCGTATCGTTCCCCCCTTGTCCATCAATCTGAAGTAAACGGGTCGGTGTCAGTACAGTGGTTTCAGGAAGAGTTGGTGCTTGGATCTGCAATGCATTCCCAGAAACACTTTTCAAAGTTGCGCCGTCATTGCCATTTGAAAGCTTCAGTGTGGCGTCGTTTAATGAACTCGTCGAGCTTAAACTTTCAATCCCTAAAAAGGAAATCGGTGCAATCGAAACGTTGTTTCGGGTAATCTCAATCTTCCCTGTATCGTAATGAATCGCCATCGCATCCAATTCACCTCCGTCAATCCTTAACTGGTCCAGGCCGCCTGCATCCATCCCGTTAAATTTCACTCCTCCCTTGGGAATCGGATCACCGTTTGTAAAGTCGATACTCAATGAATCTCCGGTTCCGGCAGCGCCGGTCACGTTGATCCCACGATCAACAAGAATTGGCTCTCGAGTGATTGCTAGACCATTACGTAACAACACACGTTCGCTCGACACAGGATCGACGGACAATACGTAGTTGCCAGCTCCAACGAATTCGCGAGCCGATGGCTCAACCTTCAGTACACGAACACGCACCGTTGCTTCTGCGGTCGCTCCGACATTATCGCGAACTTGATAAGTAATGGTGTCATCCAGAAATTCACCGATTGTCAAATTTTGAATCGCATCGGATTCAGCTGAATCGTAGGTAAAACTACCATCGGCCGTGATCACAACCGTGGCACCGAGTGTGCTAGTCTGCGTCCCGACATTTACAACGGACAAGCCATCGCCAAGGTCGAGGTCGAGATCGTTCTCCAACAATCCTGGTGCAGCGATTGTCAGAACAGAATCACTGTCGCCAATATACGAATCATCCTCCGCAATCGGCAACGAGTTCTTACCGGTGACTGTGATCGTTAAGTTTGCCTGCGTGGTCGCGCCATGCGAATCCGTCACACGGTAGCTCAGCACCTCGGTCGTCTGTTCACCGGCTGCCATTTCGGAGTACTCGCCTGCGGGATCAAACTGGAACGAACCGCTACCCAGATCATCAAACTGACCGCGAATCGGGACCGACAACCACTCATAAACCAGCGAATCAGCGTCATCGTCGTTGTCAATATCATTCGCGACGACACGACCTGTTACAGCCGCATCATCCTCGGAAAGCAAAAGTAGATAATCGTCGGCCGAAGGAGCATCGTTCACGCCGGTAACACGGATGGTCACCTGTCCCGCAGCACTACCAATCCCGTCCGTCACGCTGTAGCTAAACTGGTCATCGAGAAACTCGCCCGAGGAAAGATTTTGTAGCGATGCGACTGCGGTTGGATCGTAGGAAAAACTGCCATCCGCAGCGATCGAAACCGCCGCACCAAGACTGCTCGTCTGGCTTCCAACGTTAACGACGGAAATTACATCGGTGAGGTCGACGTCGCGATCGTTACCTAGCAAGCCTGGTGCACTGATTGTCAGAACTCCATCGCTGTCACTAGCATAAGAATCATCCTCCGCAATCGGCAGCGAATTTTTCCCGGTGACGGTGATCGTCAAGTTTGCCTGCGTGGCTGCGCCGTGCGAATCCGTCACACGGTAACTGAGCACCTCGGATGTCTGTTCACCCTCTGCGAGTTCGGAAAACTCGCTTGCGGGATCAAACTGAAATGAACCATTACCCAGGTCATCAAACTGACCGCGAGTCGGGACCGACAACCACTCATAAACTAGCGAATCAGCGTTGTCGTCGTGATCAACATCATCGGCAACAACACGACCTGTCACAGCCGCATCATCCTCGGAGAGCAAAAGCACATAATCGTCTGCGTCAGGAGCATCGTTTTGCCCCGTGACGCGAATGGTCACGATCCCAGATCCATTGGAGATCCCGTCGGTCACACTATAGCTAAACTGGTCCACAGCAATTTCATCGAAAGCTAGTTCGCGGAAGATCTGCGTACTTCTTGGGTCGTAGCTAAACCCGCCATCGGCGCCGATGGATACCGAAGCCCCGAGAGTGCTAATTGACGAACTGTTGGAGATCACTTCGATGGTTTGGTTTGCATCCGAATCAAAATCATTTGCCAGCAAGCCTGGCGAAACAACGTTTAAAACGCTATCGCTGGCGATAATGTATGAATCATCAACGACTACCGGAGTGCTATTCACGCCATGAACGGTGATCGTTACGGTCGCATCCACCCAATCCCCATGGGAATCGGTGACCCGCACCGTTGCAGTCTCAACCGCGGATTGTCCTAGCGAGAGGTCGGAAAATTGCCCCGCAGGATCAAAGCTAAACTCGCCTAAACCGAGGTGAACGAAGTTGCCACGCGATGGAGTCGTCAGCCACGAAAAATCCAAGGTAGATGCGTCATCGTCATGATCAATATCGTCCGCGACGATTTGTGAAATCTGGAGCGATCCATCTTCAGTGGTGATCACCGTCAATTCGTTCGCCGTTGGTGCATCATTGCTTCCTCGCAATTGGATATTCACCACAGCGGAATCACTAATCACGCCGTCGCTCGCACGGTAAACGAAGCGGTCTTGAATGACCTCACCTTCTGCAAGCGGTCCAGAAAGTTCAAGAGACGTCGGGTCGTAGCTGAAGCTACCGTCTGGCTCCATGCTAACCTGAACACCAAGCAAACTCGTCGTCGACTGTGTCGTCACCGACAGATCACCGACCTCGTATTGTGAATTACTAGTTACGACAAAGACACCAAAACGAGCATCCGTTCCGACGGCGGTGCGAGAGTAATCACCCAGCGGTTGAGGCGCGTCTCTTGCAACCATCGGGACTTGAATCGGATTCCCATCATAGACTCCCTGCAGCACAGGTTCACCGTACAAGTCCATCACGCTGTTGAGGTAATAGACATCGCCCACATCAAGAACCGCTGAAAGATCGACCTCCACAGTTGGCTTTTCATCCCAATTGTAAATGATCACGTTTCCACGACCATTTTCATACGCATTGGGGCGGACGAAGACTTCGGGTGTAGGTGCAACCGTTTGTAGTACACTCTGGGTGTCCCAACCTGTCGCGGCCTTCCATTGATCTAAGGTCAATTCCGAATTTTCAAGTCCAAAGACTGTCGACGGCGATGCGACATATCGATTGTTGTCCCAAATGTAATCATGTAAAATCCCGTCGTCTGGCGGGTCAACGTAAACCGGGCTCTGGTTACTGATGACTGTATTCCGAGCAAAGACGACATCATCCCATCCCTGCAGAATCCGAAATTTCGAAGCGAAATAATTATCGGTGACTTGGATGTCTTCGGTTGCGGGCCCCCACACGTAACCAATATCCACGACACCATCGAGTCGGTTTTGGAACGTATAATTTTCGTGCAGCGTTGCATTCTGAACCGCCACTCCGCCACCAATTAGGATGTCACGTTCGGTGTCGTAACCAGGGCCCGCAGCAGCCCCGTTATTGAACGAAACATTGCCTTGCAGGTTCAAGTTATTTAAATGTGCGTTCTCGCTACCATAAGCATGAATACCCGCGCCGAATTGGTTGAACAAAATATTGTCGAAAATGGACTTGTTTCCACTTTCATTTTGGACATACAGACCATGACCATGTTGGCGATCCGGAGCGTCCCAACCATTGTTGTAGCCAATGGTTCCATAGACTTCGCCACCATTGCCCCAATGTCCAATCCCGGCGTTCAAATCATGAACAACGAGGTTAACAAATTTGTTGTAGTCGCCGCGAACCGCCACGCCACCGCGATGAATGTCAGGCTGGAAGGGGCCTGAGTGAACTGTGGTTCGGGGGCCGGGATTGCTCGAGAAAATCTCGAACCCCTGATAGGTGACAAAATCGCCAAACACGAAAAAGGAAGGATCGAGTGGCTGTTCGGCAAGCGAGGCATCGTACAAATCTATTTTCACATGCTCGCCGGGATAAGCGCGAACCGTGATTGGATTCTCTGCAGTTCCTGAGAGGTAACTATGGAACTCACCGTAATAAACACCGCCGCGAATCCAAACCGTGTCCCCAGGCCCAATTTCACTCGGTGGATTTGCAAAGACCTCCGCCAAACTCCACGGATTCTCTTTACTGCCATCTCCATTGACCGACCCATCGACTGCGACGTAGAAACCACCTAGCTCAACTGTGTCAAGATTCTGTTGCGCCACCAACGCTTGTGGATTATCGTTTGTCAACACACCGGCGGCCGGGACTGACAACACGCGATTGGCATCGGCTTCATAGAAGTCGTCCACCACAGGTCCAGGCGGAGTGCCGTGGATCGTTACTGTGACCGAAGCTGTTGCAGTCGCACCGTGGGTATCGGTGACGGTGTAGAAAAAAGTTTCCGTGGCGTTTTGCTCGGGTTCAAGATGATCAAACCATCCCTCAGGATTGTAACTCATCGTGGTCCCATTTTGAATATTTACAGAACCCAACATTCCCGATACATCCACAGCGGTGATTGTCAGAACGTCACCGTTATCGATATCGGAGTCATTCGTTAACGGACTCAGAGTCACTGATTTGTCAGCACGAGTCGCTGCCTCGTCTGCTATTGCGATGGGCGCGTCATTTACGCCAGACACCGCAACGGTGACCGTCGCGGTTGTATCACCGACGTTCGCTAAGCTAGTGCCCGTGATCGTATACTTGAACGAATCGTTCGTTGTTTGTCCTTGCGCGAGCGATTCAATGACAGCTATAGATTCAGCGGAATAGACAAAACTTCCGTCACCGAGCACCTGCACACTGGCCCCCAACGTGCTGAACTCATCTGCCTGTTCAACCACCAATTCATCGCCAACATCATTGGAAAGGACACCCGCTGCGGAAATACTCAGCACTGTGTTTGCGTCAGTTGAGTAAGCGTCATCGTTGGCAACCAGTGAGAAAGTTTGCTGGCTTTGTATGACCGATGAGATTTCTTCGTCCGTCAAAGCCCGATTATAGATTTGCACTTCATCCAAACTGCCGTCGAAATAGTTAGCACGATTTCGCGAGTCCGCGCCTACGATTACGTCAAGCGAAGACATGGTGCGCGGAGGTCGTGCATGCTGCCCCTTCAGTTCTCCGTCGACATAGACCTTCGCTGTACCGTCTTGCTCGCGTACGGCAGTAACATGGTGCCACTGCCCATCGTTGATCGCTGTGGATGAAGTGGCATCGGCACCAAATTGATAGTCGCCAAACATCCAAAACCGAACTTGCCCAGATGCAGTCGTCTGGAATACGTACTCACCGTTGTACCCGCGTGGACTACGCTGTTGAACAATGGTCTGCTCTGAACTCGCAGTTGTTTTTACCCACGCCGCAACTGTGAACCCATCCTTCCCAATGATCGCGACATTGGTTCCCGCATCGAGATAATCATCCTGGCCATCAAACAGAAACGCTTCCTGAGAGATTCCTGATGTTAATCCAGGTTGACTTAAAATGAGTGCATCATGGCCGTTGCCAGAGACATCGCTCGCGGTCAGATCATTTGTTGAAATATCGTTAAGCGACCAGTGTGCGACAAGCCCTGTGGGGACCGATCCGCCCGCAAGCAAGCGGCGATCCTCAAGATTTTCCAACAGCAATCTTCGTGTTCGGCCCACACGATTGAAGCGACGACTCTTGTTTTTGTTAAAACGCGACTGGCCCAAATTCGTTCCACGCATTTCATTGCTCTTAGATAAGGTGA
>CAXBHV010000360.1:0-6598 GCA_963974855.1 uncultured Rhodopirellula sp.
AACCGTGGCTAGCGCCAAAACGGCTAACTAAATCAGTCCCCTCACCCGAACGTTGCTGAAGGCTCCGCTGAACCTCTCCCCCAACGAAGTTGGTAGAGAGGTGGCAGAACACCATCGCAACTAAGGGTCACAACAAGCCCAACGTTTTAGCAGTATTAAGACCGCTACAGTTGCCGGATCACACGCTGGACAATTTGCTCAATCGTATCCGCTGGCAACACCGCTCGTGATCCAGGCTCGGTGACGCTGGAAACCAACGCGTCAATCTCTCGTTGTGCCTTGGTAATGGCATCGCGTTGTTGTTGAGAAATTGGAACACGTCCGGGGCCCAAATCCCAACCTCGCGATCTTGCCCCGGCTCGAAAGCCTTCGGGGAACTCGCCAAGACCGAGCATGGCATCAAACAAGGCGAGCAGCTGATACTGCAACCGCATGGCTTCTTCGATATTCCCCGCCTTCACCGTGCGGTGAATCGCACGAGTCAATTCAGGCACCACACCGCTCGATGCGTTGGTCCCTCCATCGGCTCCGGCGATTAACATCGGCACGAGTGCAGCGTCCCAACCGGTCAAGAAAGTAAAATCATCTCGCATCGGGCGAATCGCTGCAATCATTCGCATCATGTTGGGCAAGTCCCCCGAGCTGTCTTTGATTCCGATCACTCGAGGGCACTCACTTGCCAAACGAATGATGGTCGGCAATTCGATCGGCGAGGCAAACATCGGGATGTTATAAAGGGTCACGTCGACGGAGACGGTGTCCGCGATCTCTTTAAAGTAGGCATACACACCCTGCTCGCTGAGGCGGTAATAGAAGGGGGCAACAATCGCCACCGCGCGAACTCCCATTTCACCATAGGCGTCACAGGCCGCGATCGTTTCCTTGACATTCGCCTCGGCCGCCCCCGCTAAAATCGGTACCCGACCGGCGGTGTGATCGACAACCACACGGATGATCCGCCGACGTTCTTCGGGAGTAAAACGGACAAACTCGCCGGTGCTGCCGTTGGGGTACAAACCGTCCACGCCGCGTTCAATCAGCCAATCGATGTACCCGCACAAACGGTCCTCATCAACCCGCCCATATTGGTCAACGGGAGTAATGTGCGGGGTAAATATTCCTGAGATACGATTTGCCATGGTCCAACGCATTTTCGACGGTTGCTTAGAAAATTCCCATCGCGACAAGCGAGTAACGAACAACCAAGCCTGCAACGACAACGCTGACCATACTCATCAACTTGATCAGAATATTCAAGCTGGGACCACTAGTATCCTTAAAAGGATCTCCCACGGTGTCCCCTACAACCGCTGCTTTATGAGCATCACTCCCTTTTCCACCGTGATGATTCGCCTCTATATACTTTTTCGCGTTGTCCCACGATCCACCGCTGTTGGCCATGAAAACCGCCAAACAGAAGCCGCTGGTCAAACATCCGACCAGTAATCCCAGCACTCCGCCGACTCCCAGAACCAATCCGACCACAATCGGCATTAGCAAGCCGAGCAAACTTGGCAGAATCATTTCATACTGAGCCGCCTTGGTGCTGATGTTGACCGGGGTTTCGTAATCCGGCTTGACCGATCCATCCAAAATGCCGGGGTTGGCTTCGAATTGACGGCGGACTTCGATCACCATGCCTTGGGCAGCACGGCCGACCGATTTCATCGTCATCGCACAAAACATGAACGTACTCATGGCCCCTAAGAAAACGCCGACCAAAACACGAGGATTCATCAGCGTTGCGTCATAGAAAATCAGGAAATCTTTTAGGTTGGCGTTTCGCACCGATACGATCGAAGCACCAATCGAATCGACTTGCCCGAAATGCTTCTCACCTGGCAATACCACCGACGATGGTTCGAGTTTGCTAACGGTCGCTGCTCGCCACTCACGCACCTCTTCGCCTTTATCAATCGATGGATTCAAGACAAGGTAGACCTCGGATTCATCCCCCGTTTTGTTGACCAACAGATCAGGTGTGATGCGATAAACCCCATCGTCCACGACATCATCGTGGTGCACATACTCGTCGCCCCAGCGGACCATGCCGTCGCGAACCCCTTCGACATACGCCGCCAACAACGCAAGTGCCGTTAAAGCGGCCGAGCCGATCGCAAACCCCTTTCCAGTCGCAGCCGTGGTATTACCGAGACTATCGAGTGCATCGGTGCGTTCTCGCACGATGTCTTCTAAACCCGACATCTCAGCGTTACCTCCTGCATTATCAGCAATCGGGCCATATGCATCGGTCGCCAACGTGATCCCCAGCGTACTTAACATCCCCACCGCTGCGATCCCGACTCCGTAAAGTCCCAACGAAAAAAGATGTAGATCGTTGAACGAGCCACCGTTGGCAAACCCGAACGACAATAACATTGCGGCGCAAACGATCACGACGGGAACCCACGTGCTGAGCATGCCGTCGGCAATTCCACAAATGATGATTGTCGCGGGGCCTGTCTCTGCTTGCTTCGCCAATTTTCGTGTCGCGGAGTATTCGTCGCTGGTTACGCGTTCGGTCCACTGACCAATGCCCCACCCTGCGACCAGACCGACAATAATACTGACGGCAATACCCGGGATGATCCCGAAGATCATTGTCCCGGGCACTGGCGGCATTAACCAAACGGAAAGCACCACTGCGGCAATCATGACCAGCAGCGAAGATCGATTGATTCCTTTGCCAAGCGCTTTCAGAAGCGCTTTCTGAGTCGGCTCTTCACCTGTTTTGACCGCATAGATGCCCACAATTGAAAGCAGGATTCCCACACCCGCGATCGCCAATGGCAGTAGCATCGCTTGCAGCTGAGCGTCACCGACATCGTAACCCTCGGGCAGTCCCCGACTCGATTGAAATGCAGCCACCCCCAAAGCCGACGCGGCTAAAATCGATCCGCAGTAGGATTCGTACAAGTCGGCGCCCATGCCCGCAACATCGCCGACATTGTCACCAACGTTATCGGCGATCGTAGCTGGATTACGTGGCGAGTCTTCTTTCAAGCTTTGCTCGACCTTGCCAACCAAGTCCGCACCGACATCAGCTGCCTTGGTAAAAATGCCGCCGCCTACACGCGCGAAGAGGGCCTGAGCACTCGCCCCCATTCCAAATGAAAGCATCGCGACCGAAATCTGTTGCAGACTCATCGCGTAAGCTTCGTTGATCATTGGTAGCAACCAATACAAGAACGCAAACCAGAAGCAGATGTAAATCAGCCCCATGCCGACAACGATTAATCCCATCACCGCTCCACTGCGGAAGGCAATTTGCAATCCATCATTGAGCGACCGCTGGGCACCCGCTGCCGTTCGGCTACTGGCGTAGGTCGCTGTTTTCATCCCGAACCAACCGCACAAGCCGCTGAAAAATCCCCCCATTAAGAAGGCGATCGGGACAAACACATTCTGCACTCGCAACACAAACGCCGCGACCGCTAGCAATAGGGCCACAAATACAAAAACGATCGCGACCCATTTGTATTGCTGCTTTAGATAGGCATTGGCGCCTTGGCGAACACTTGCGGCGATCTCTTTCATCAAGTCGCTGCCTTCGTCCGCTTCCATCATTTCCTGATAAAAACGGTAGGCCCAAACCAGTGCCAGGATTGAAGATCCTAATGCGATCAACCAGACAATTAGCGCCAACATTATTCCGTTCCTTTGCTCTCGAAAATTGATCAGGCTGAAAAAACCGTCAGGAACGCTAAAACTCGCGTCTTGCGGTGATTTCCTCTGAGGCTATTCGATGACCAACCGCAACGCAACGGTAGCAACAGCGTCCGTGCAAGCCAAAAGGGGAAGAATACATTCCTGTACTATCCGTCCCGGTCAAATTGAGCGATCCGCTGGCACCTCGATCGAGCCAAAGATTGCTCTCGCCGTCCTGGCATCGCAAATCGTACAAGTGTTGTGCCGACCGGGACTCACCCGAGTCGTTGATTCCGTCCATCCAAATGGGTTTCGACCATGTCGCAAATCAGCCAATCCGGCACTGCAAACTTCACCTCTCAACAAACTGCAGGACAAACCGGCACTAACGACAGCTTTTCGTCGGTCGATACCGACAGCTTCATGAAACTGCTGATTAGCGAATTGCAGAACCAAGACCCGCTAAATCCGACCGACAACGCGGAAATGATCCAGCAGATCAGTCAGATTCGAGAGATCGGAGCGACCGATCAATTGACGCAAACGCTATCAAATCTCTCCAACAGCCAAGAGCTCGTTACCGCTAGCGGGCTGATCGGACGCTCAGTCCAAGGGCTCGCAGACGATGCTAGCCCCGTGGATGGGGTAGTCGATCGCATCACTGTGGAAACAAGTGACGATAACAATTCACGTTCTGTCAAAGTTCACGTGGGTGAAAAGACGATGGAGATTAAGAACATACGAGAAATTCAGACTGGGTAGAATTTGACGATTAGGTGAGCGAGCTCTTTTTGCCGCTCTCAAAATCGACATTTTCTTATCCGGCGACGCGGATAGGAATATAAGTCGATGGGATTAACCTCAGCACTGACCACCGCCCTCACGGGACTTTCAGCTTCCGAAACACAGATCGATGTGATCGGAAACAACCTGGCGAACTCGCAAACCGTCGGTTTCAAGTCGTCCGAGGCGGTATTTGCGACTCAATTCCTGCAGACGTTGTCGCTCGGTGGTGGCCCCACGGCCGATAACGGGGGCACCAACCCTCGCCAAATCGGACTTGGGGTTCAAGTCGCAGAAATCGCGGCGAACCATAACCAAGGGACAATCGAAATCAGCAGCAGCCCGTCGGATCTGGCGATCCAAGGCGACGGATTCTTTATTGTCGAGGGAGCTTCTAGTGAACAGCTCTACACTCGAAACGGCATCTTTAAGCTGAATAGCAATGCGGAACTGGTGAATTCAACTGGTCAGCGATTACTAGGCTACGGCGTCGACGAACAATTTCGTTTGCAGGAATCTGAACTTGTGCCGATGACGGTCCCGTTGGGTACCGAAAGTGTTGCGAAGGCGACCGAAAATGTTTCGTTCGAAGGAACCTTGACTCCCGAAGGTGAAATCGCGACCCAAGGTCAAATCATTCAGAGTCTGCAACTCGGTGATGCCAAAGTGCCTCGCGCCGACGCCAGCAGTGTCGTCATCGAAAGTGCTCCGCTTTCCGATCAAACCGGCATCACGGTCGACAAAAGTGGCGTAGGGACACTCGCCGCGGGCGTCTACCAATACCGAGTCGCGTTGGTCGACAGCCAAGGCAACGAGGCCGCTCCGAGTGGTGCGATCAATGTCACCGTTGGCTCGGGAGGCCGCGTGGATCTAGGCAGCCTTCCCGCAGACCCCAACGGGGGCGATTATCCCACCGTCAACATTTACCGTACCGGTCCCAATGGGCAGGATTTTTTTCGCCTTGGTTCGGCTGCCGCCGGAGCTACATTTAGCGACACTGGGGCAACCCCGCTGTCGTCCAATGCGCTGGATACTGACATATTGACCGGTAACTACACCTACATGATCACGTATGGTCGTGCTGGCGAACCGGAAACGCGCCCCAGCGTGATGATCGGTCCTCAAAACATCGTGGCCGGCCGTATTTCGCTGTCGGATTTCCCCACGCCTCCGACGCCATCAATCACCGACGGGTTTCCGAACTACAACGAAATCAAGATCTATCGCAACCTGTCGAATGACCAAAACAATTTCTATTTGGTCGACACGGTTTCGCCGGGTGAAACCTACACCGATGGAAAATCGGACGCCGAAATTTCCGACTTGAGCGTCTCCGGAAACAAGACACTCGACCTGGACGGCCCCAAGATCAATGCCGGTACGCTGTTGACGGATGTGCTCAAACGTGACGGAGCCACATACGAAAAAGCGTTCCAACTAGGAACGCTCAGCTATAGCGGCCGCAAAGGTGCCCGTGCTCTTGGTACCAAAGATTTCGAGATCAACGAGACGACAACGCTGCAAGATTTCATTGACTTCATCGAAGATTCTTCGGGGATTCAAACGGTGCAAGTGGATGCACAAAACCAAATTCCTCGATCCGAAAACCACTTGCCTGGCCAGAGCGGGACAATTTCTGCCGGGGGTTATATCCAAGACGGCACGATTCAATTCGTCAGCAATAACGGTGTATCCAACGCACTGGACATCGATCTAGCGGGTTTCCGGATCGTCGGTCGCGATGGCAACGTCACCACGCCCAACTTGGCCTTTGGAACGGTCCAAGAAGCCACCGGGCAGAGTGCGGTCAGCGACTTTGTCGTTTATGACTCGCTTGGGGTTCCGATCAACGTTCGCATGTCGACCACGTTGGAAAGTCGCACGAACGAGCAAACCATTTATCGTTGGTTCGCCGACAGCAGTGGTAACCAAACCAACAGCGGCCCCGATATCGCCGTCGGCACGGGATTGATCAAGTTTGACGGGAACGGCAACTTCATCAACGCCACCAATGATAAGATCGCGATTAGCCGTGAGGGGACACCGAGCGTTTCACCGCTGCAAATCAAAGTCGACTTCGGCCGCGTCTCGGGTCTAGCGACTGCAAATTCTACACTCGCAGCCACTCAACAAGACGGTAGCGGCCCTGGCGTTTTGAACAGTTTCG
>CAXBHV010000361.1:0-6586 GCA_963974855.1 uncultured Rhodopirellula sp.
TGGATTGTTGGCGTCCAAATGCGAATCACCACCTTCTGGCGAAGGTAGCTACCAGAAAATCTTTCACGGCGTTGGGCTCCTGCCTGGGAACCCGATGAATTGCAGGCTCCCGCCTTCCGAGCGTGATAAGACGAGGCGGGAGCCTCGAAAGCAGTGCGTTCCCAGGCAGGAGCCTGGGAACGAGCGTTTTTTTCGAAAGCGTTCGCCGAAAAGTGTCCTAAAACACTCGGTTTTTCGCACTGTCGGCTCAACCGATCTGCGGTAACCACTGCAACAGCGACTGCAACCAATCCGACAACCGCAACGCCCACGTCATTTCTTGGCTGCGGGCGACGATGTACAGAACAAACAGCACGTAGATTGCCAACAAGATAAAGGCCTTCCCGCGTCGCATCTCGACGTACTGAATTCCCGCTTCGGTGACGCCACGCTTGCCCAGGTAATAGACAAAGAAACCAACGATCGTCAGCACCAGCAACAACAACCGCAATTCGCCACTTTGGGCGGCAATGTCCGGCGACATTTCAATCGGACCATGCAGTAGGGTGAACAGGAACAAGGGAAAGCCGAGTGCAAAACAAATGTCAAACACATTGCTGCCCAGCGCGTTAGCCACAGCGTCGTCATAGTCACCATCGCGTGCATCGCGAATCGACATCACCATGTCGGGAACACTGGTGGCCATCGAGGCAAAGATCACCGCGACAAACATCGCGGGCATTCCAATCCCTTGCAAATCGTAGCCAAACAGCGTGTAGCTAGGATGCTCAATACTGCCCGTTCCCAGCCACTCGCACGCTTTGACCAACAACCAGCACGCCGCACCGATGACGGTGGTGGAAGCCAGCAGCAGCGGCCAACCGTTCCAGGTTTCCTCGTCGATTTGTTGCCGGTGTCTCTCACGAACGAAAACACGCTCCATGTCCATCAACGGACCAAGCGAAAGCCAATAAAACGTGTGTCCTAGAACGCTTCGCTCGACCACCACTTCGTCTTCGGAATCTTGCTCGTCATCGTCCGCAGTGGCGTCTTCTGATCCCCCGGACCGCTTCATCGACAGCAGCATGAAGGCTAAGTAGGTTCCGTACAGCCCCATCAAGATCAAGCCTTGCCACCAATGCAATTGAGCACCGTTGATCAGCAGAATTAAGATGATTTCGCAAAAGATCAGCGACAAGCCATCACGCAGCAACACCTTGGTGGAAACGTTCACCGATGTGACGCGAGCTCCCATCACGACTGCCCCCACGACTGACAAAATGCACGCCGCAGGGATGATCATTCCGTTGAACAAGGCACTGCCGGCGGTGGTGCCGATGCCGACCGAAAATCCGTCTCGATCCGACAGCACGAATAACGCGATCAGCGTCGTAAATAGCTCGGGCACGCTGCTCGAGATCGCGTTGATCGTTCCGCCACGCACACCCTCAGAAAGGTTGCGGCCGATGTACTCGGACGCAATTTCAAAACTGTCGCAGGCCCGCCAAATCAGCAGACAGGTAAAGAAAATCAGAACCAGTGGAATCAAGATTCCCATCAATCACTCTTGCTTCGAAGACATGTTTTTTTGCAGGACGCGCCCAAGCGATTTGCTTAGGGATGCAAAGCAAACCACTGCGGGGCAAGGCAATGTGATAAGGGCTGGTCCGGTGCCCTGCAATCGGTCTCGCAAATCGCCAGCTAGTTTTGCCTGATCATCTCCAGCAGCTCGATTGCCAATGCATCCACGGAGTCGGTCGCGGTATTTGCCAGCACGACGACCGCAGATTGAGTTTTGCGATCGATCAGGATCATGCTGTGATAGCCCCCCGTTTGACCGCTGTGAGTCCGAGTGGAATGGTCGCTCATCACGTGCCAACCGAGTCCCATTGAGGCGTCTCCGTTGCTGCCGACATGATGTTTCTGCCACGCCAATTCGATCGCCGTGCCAATCTCGTTTTTCGGCACCTGTAAATGCATCTTTGCAAATCGCAGCATGTCCGTGATCGAGCTGCGGATACCGCCGGCCCCCGGCATGTCGGCGAACCCCCAGTTCGATGTTGCTTGTTGTTCCGCGTTGTAAGGGGTGGCTAATCTCGCTTTCTGAGCCGGATTCAATCCGACGTACGTGTCGGGCATCCCCAGTGGCTTGGCAAGACGCTGCTGCAACAATTCGTCGTAGCTTTTTCCCGCATTGCGTCCGATCCAGTGCCCTAGCAACCCGAAGGCAAGATTCGAGTATTCGTATTGAGTACCCGGAGCACGTCGGAGCGAGTGCGAATTCAGAAATTCGTAGGCCAACGCCGAAGTGTAGTCGCCATAGGGATTAGCGGTGTGCAGACTAGGCATGTTGTCGCCCAATCGCGGCAGCCCGGATCGATGCGTGGCGATATCGAGCACGGTAATCGGACGATCCTGCCACTGCGGCATGGTGACCTCGGCTGGCAATAACTCGCTGGCATTTTGGTCCAAACGTATTTCACCTCGATTGACGGCGTCGGCTAGCAGGATCCCCGTAAACACTTTTGAAATCGAACCGATCTCGTAGAGTGTCTGGTCATTCGGTGGCGGCCCAATTTCGCTGGTGCGTCCTTGATGTACCGTCGCTGATTCGTCGCCGTGGATTACCGCGATCGAGACTCCCATCATCGACCGTGATTGGACGTAGGTTTGAGCGACCTTTTGCACGCGTTCATTTAGCGGTTCTGCGGATAGGGGGTTGGCAGAGTTTGTTTCGGCGAAGTCGGTTTCAGAGGGGAGTGCCTCGGGCAAAATGCAAACTAAATAGACTGCGGCCAAAAAGGTGCGGCCAAATATTGAAAAAAACGGGCGAGGCATTGGATTCCAATCGATCAAGGTGGGGGCGTGGGGACATTTTAGCGGCAAATGGCTGGCAAAATATTTCACTACGGCAATTTGCTTTGATGACGACGCCGGAGGCTTTTTTACTTACACTATTGGCGTGGCCCCGCCGGATTGTTCCCCGCCTGCGAACTCGGATTCCCGATTTTCGTTTGATCATTCCCACCGATTCCGCTGAATCAATGAGCCGTCATTTTCAAATGAAACGCATTTTCTCTGTTTTGCTCTGCGTCTTGATCACCACGTCACTTTTGTATGGGGACGGACTGACGCCGCGTGAAGAGTTCTTTGAGAACCAAGTCCGACCGCTATTGATCGAAAAATGCCAAGAGTGCCACGGTGCCGAGTTGCAAGAATCGGATCTGCGGCTTGATGGATTAGCGTTCGTTTTGCAAGGTGGAATCAGCGGTCCCGCGGCCGTTGCTCGAAACGTCGAAGAAAGCTTCATCATCCAAGCGGTGCTCGGCCAGGGCGACTTTGAACGGATGCCGCCGGACGAACCGCTGAGCCGTGCGGAAATTACGGTGCTGCAAAAGTGGGTTCGTATGGGATTGCCATGGCCCGCCAGCGACGAGCCGGTCACGCCATCGCTGGGCGACCAAGTGGCGATCAACAAAATCGCAGAAACACACTGGGCGTTCCAAAGGATTGCAAATCCTACGGTGCCCGCGATCGAGGGCCAATGGAAAACGTGGGTTGCCAATCCGATCGATGCGTTTATCGCTCGCGAATTGATCGACAACGACTTGCAGCCATCACCAGCGGCAGAGCGGAGTGTTCTGGTGCGACGACTCTACATTGACTTGATCGGGCTGCCGCCGACGGCGGACCAAGTTGACGCGTTTGTCCGCGATCCCAAGCCGACGAACGAAGTGGTGGCGAACACGATCGAACAACTGTTGCAGAGCGATCACCACGGCGAACGTTGGGCACGTTATTGGTTAGACCTGGCCCGTTATGCCGACACGCGTGATTGGCAGGCGCAGGCGGAGCTTCGTTACCCGTATGCCTATACCTATCGCGATTATGTGATCGCCAGTTTGAATGACGACAAACCCTATGATCAATTTTTGCGTGAACAGATCGCCGCCGACTTTTATACCGACGATCCTGCGGCGCCCCAGTTAGCTGCACTGGGATTGTTGACGGTCGGACCACAATTCCGAAACAACAAAGTCGAGCAAGTCGCCGACAAGATCGACGTCGTTTGTCGAGGGTTGATGGGCATCACCGTGGCATGCGCCCGATGTCACGACCACAAATATGACCCGGTCCCCACCGAAGATTTCTATTCGCTGTACGGTGTGTTTGCGAGTTCCAAAACGGCAGACGATTTTCCCGTCATCCCAACCGATCAACCAAGCGGCCCGCAGCAAGCGGATTTCGAGAAAAAACTTGCCGGGAAACAACGTGAACTGACGCAATACAAAAAAGAACTTCGCGCTGACGCTGTCAAAGAACTTCGCAGCAAGCTGCCTTTGTACATCAAAGGTTTCACGATGATGGGGCTCGAACGCAAACTCGATATTCGCGGTGCGATCAGCAAATTAAAAGTCCGAGACATCGCGATGACGCCGCTGAATGATTCGCTGACAAGTGAACTGAAAAGTAATCGCTGGCGGGACGATGTCGTGCTCGGACCGTGGCACGACGGATTGTCGATCAGTGAGGCCGAATTCAAGAAACAACAGCCGACGCTACTGAAAAAGTGGTCTGGCGACGATTTGCTGAATCCACGTGTAAAACAGAAACTAATATCGTCTCCGCCAAAATCACGGTCCGAATTAGCGTTGGCCTACGCTGATGTTTTTGACGAGACACTCAAACAGTGGAACGCTTTCCAAAAGACGCATCCTGAAGCAAAAGGTTTTGATGACGATTCGCTGGAATCGATTCGCACGCGACTGTTGGGGGCCGGCGGATGGTTTGACTTGGACGTCGAAAAAGTGGCATCGGCATCGCGATTATCGGGTAAAGGTCGCAAAGAGTTAGGCGATCGTGAGAAGGCGATTACCGAGGTCGAAGCGAGTCACCCGGCGGCGCCACCGCGTGCGATGACGGTCGTGGATCTGGAAAAGCCGATCACGCCCTTTGTGATGCTACGAGGTGAGCCAAATCGTCGCGGTGATCGCGTGCCGCGTCAATTTTTGAGTGTGCTGTCCAGCGGTAAGCCCAAGCCGTTCCGAAACGGCAGCGGACGACAAGAGTTGGCCGAATCGATCGCCAATGAAAACAATCCGTTGACCGCTCGTGTGTACGTCAATCGAGTCTGGGAACGCTACTTTGGCAGCGGGCTGGTGGAATCACTCGACGATTTTGGCTTGCGGACGTCGCCACCGAGTCATCCAGAACTTCTGGATTGGTTGGCGAGCGAATTCATGCGTAACGGATGGTCGATGAAATGGCTGCACCAGACGGTCACGTCGAGTAACACGTATGCTCAATCGAGTGACGCCAACGATCGCGGTTTGCAGTTAGATCCTGAAAACCGTTTGTATTGGCGTCAGAATCGTCGTCGGCTCGATTTCGAGGCGATGCGAGACTCGATGTTGACGGTCGCCAATTCACTTGACCGAACCATCGGCGGCCGCTCGGTCAAACTGAGCGAGACTCCCTACACGCATCGCCGCTCGATCTATGCCTACATCGACCGCATCGAGTTGGATCCGATGCTGCGTACGTTTGATTTTGCCTCGCCGACCGCATCAGCGGCATCACGTGCTGAAACGACAATTCCACAACAAGCACTCTTCAACATGAACCATCCGTTCGTTGCGGAATTGGCTCGTAAAGTATCCGGACTCGCAGCAAACGAATCGGCAATGGACGCTCAAGTCCTGCAGATTTATCGGCAAGTTTATAGTCGCGATCCTTCGCCCGAAGAACAATCGATGGCGAAAGCGTTCTTGAAATCGTCATCCGAAACTACGGTGACGCAGGACCAAGTTTGGCAATACGGATACGGGCCGCTCGTTGCGTCAGACGCCTCCGAGGAAAACGCAACAGCGTTTTCGCCGCTGGAATTTTGGACTGGATCTGCCTATCAAGTCAGCAGCGAGTTTCCGGATCCCGTGTTGAAACATTTGCGTATCACAGCAAACGGGGCTCATCCGGGCAAGAACGAAGATTTCTGTGTTATCCGCCGCTGGACCGCACCCGAGGATGGCGTCATTCAGATTCGTGGCAAACTGAAACACTCGCGGGACAATGGCGACGGTGTGACTGCAACAATTCGCTCGGAATCACTTGCCGAAGCCTTTACCGTGACCAATAGCGAAGCGAAGACGGATCTGGATCGTTTGCCGGTTGTCAAAGGTCAAGTGGTTGATTTCGTCGTCTCCCCTCGATCGAGCACGACAGCGGACGCTCACATTTGGACGATTGAAATCCAAGGGATCGACGGCGCGATTGCGGATTCGGACTGGAACTCAAGTGCCGATTTCCATGCACCACCGCCTCCTCCGCTAACACCACTAGCCCAACTTGCTCAAGCGTTGATGCTGACCAACGAATTTCTTTATATCGATTGATAACGCCATGACTTTCCAATCAATAGATCGTCGACGAATGCTGTCGCGTAGCGGCATGGGATTAGGCATGCTTGCCTTGGCCGGAATTCTGAACGACGAGTCGAGGACTTCCGCTGTTTCCGCCCAGGAACCGATCGCGGGCAATTCACTTAGCCCGCGTCCGCCTCATTTCCCTGCGGCTGCGAAACGCGTGATTCACTTGTTCGCCAACGGTG
>CAXBHV010000362.1:0-6578 GCA_963974855.1 uncultured Rhodopirellula sp.
TGGCCGGGCTTTTGATGGTGCTGCCGAAAGCATGGCGGTCACTCATCTCGTTTCGCCCCGACATGAACTTGTTGATGTCGGTGGCCGTCGTTGGAGCGGTGCTGATCGGCGAATGGTTCGAGGGCGCGACCGTCGCTTTTTTGTTTTCGCTATCCCTGTTGCTGGAATCGTGGAGTGTTGGCCGGGCACGCCGAGCGATTGCGTCTTTGATGGACCTGTCGCCTCCGATTGCCCATCTTCGCGATGAAACGGGTCAGGTCCGCAACGTGGCTCCGGCGGACGTTCCCGTGGGTTCCGCAGTCATTGTGCGTCCCGGTGAGAAGGTACCGCTTGATGGTCGAGTTATCAGTGGCACTAGCGGCGTCAATCAAGCTCCGATCACCGGAGAGAGCGTTCCTGTTGAAAAAGAGTTGGGCGACGAGGTTTTTGCCGGAACCATCAACGGTGACGGACTGTTGGAAATTGAAACGACCAAAGCTGCCGACGATACGACGCTTGCTCGCATCATCAAGATGGTGGGCGATGCTGGTTCCAAGCGTGCTCCCTCCGAGAAGTGGGTCGAAAAGTTCGCGGCTATTTACACGCCCGCTGTGATGATCGTGGCTCTGTTGATGCTGCTGATACCGCCGTTGGTTTTCGGCGGTGATTGGTCCGTGTGGCTATACCGCTCGCTGGTTCTGCTGGTGATCGCGTGTCCTTGTGCCCTCGTGATTTCCACGCCTGTCAGCGTTGTTGCTGCTTTGGCGGCGGCTGCCCGAAACGGTGTGCTCATCAAAGGTGGAGTGTTCATCGAGTTACCGGCTCAACTGAAAGCGATCGCGATGGACAAAACAGGCACGCTCACGCAGGGAGCGCCCGCTGTGGTGGATGTTGTGCCGATGAATGGACACGACCAAGCCGAACTGCTGATGCGAACCGGTGCTTTGGAACTCAACAGCAATCATCCGCTCGCACGGGCAATTGTCGATGAAGCGAAACGCAGGAACATTGAGTTGGTCGCCGCCGACAACTTTGAAACGATCCAAGGCAAAGGTGCGGCGGGCGTTATCAACGGAAAAGCCTTTTGGCTTGGATCCCATCGCTACTTGGAACAGCGGGGCCAGGAGACGCCCGAAGTTCACGAGCAACTTGAGTCGATGCAGGAAGCAGGGCGAACCGTCGTGGTTGTTGGCAATGAGGAACATGTTTGCGGTCTTATCACACTGGCAGATGCCATTCGCAAAGAAACTCGCGACGCGATTCGTCAGCTTCACGAAGCGGGTGTCGAGCATTTGGTCATGTTGACCGGCGACAATGAAGGAACTGCTAAAGCGATTGCGAAGGAAGCTGGTATCGACGAAGTTCATGCTGAACTACTGCCCGAAGACAAAGTCGCAGCCGTCGAACGGCTGGTCGAGAAGTACGGATACGTCGCCATGATCGGAGACGGGGTTAATGACGCACCGGCACTCGCCCGTGCATCACTTGGCCTTGCGATGGGAGCCGCCGGAAGCGATGCAGCTATCGAGACCGCTGACATCGCTTTGATGTCCGACGATCTCTCGAAGCTGCCATGGCTAATCCACCATTCTCGACGCACGCTTAGCATCATTCGCCAGAACATCGTGTTTTCACTTGCCATCAAAGTGCTGTTCGTGATCCTGACCTTCGCAGGGTTCGCGTCGTTGTGGGCAGCTATCGCAGCCGACATGGGAGCATCGTTGCTCGTCATTGCAAACGGGCTGCGTTTGCTGCGAACCTGATCTAATCGCCTTGGTAGTCGAATAACATGGCGTGGCAACTGTGCTCGAGTCCAGGTCTCAATCTACTTTGCTCGAAGCTCAGTCACGACGTGGCAGCGATCCGACTTCTTATGTTGCTGACATTTTACTAATGCAGACTTCAACACTTTGCGAACGTGCCGTAAGTCCGTGAGTTTGTCTTCAATGTCGGTTAGTCGTACTTCGATTAGTTTTTGCACACTGCCGCAGGTTGGCGTCCTTCCGCTCTCGGTCGCCAAGAGCGACTTGATGTCTTCCAGCGTGAAGCCAATCGCCTGAGCGGCACGAATGAAAATCAGTTTCTCAAGCGTCTCATCGCCGTAGAGCCGGTAATTTCCTGAGCTTCTCGTCTCCGGCACGACCAACCGGATTCGCTCGTAATAGCGAACGGTTGTTGCCGGAATTCCAGCGGCCTTGGCCAGTTGGCTGATTGTGTAGTGTGTTGCCATGAAAACCTCAAGAGCGTGGCCAATACATCATCACGCATACCCCGATGAGAGCGACAGCCGCTCCGATCACGTCGAACCGGTCTGGACGGTCGCCGTCGAAATACCAGCCCCAAAGCAGCGACAGCACAATAAAGAACCCGCCGTAAACAGCATAAATGCGACCGAAGTGCGCCGTTTGGAGTGTGGGAATTACGCCGTAAAGCATCAGGATGATCCCGCCGCTCACACCCCACCATGCAGGCTTGTGTTCACGCAGTGATTGCCAGACGAGCCAGCCACCACCGATCTCGCAAAGTCCGGCGAGTACGAAAAGTATCAGCGAACGAAGTAGGGCCAACGTTGTCATCAGGGTTTCCTGCCTATGATTTCTTGCGCGTTCGGCTCAGTTCTGGGGACATCCATGAGGCCGAGATCCTGACTGTTTCAGCCGGAGTTCACCAACAACATTTCTTCACCCGGCAAACAAGCACGAAGAAATCTTCTCGATCCGACTTGACCTTACACCAAGGTACAAGGTTGATAATAGGTGAAGAACAACGAATCGGCAAGAAGTGATCGCCACCGACAGCAAGGTTCAACAAGGTACAAAAATGACGAAAACGAAACTGCCGACAGAAAAACGGTTGCACTGCCCCGTCTGCAACAACAAAGCGAAACGAGTGAGTACGGTCACTCTTGGGGCGTTGCTCTGTGATGGGTTTGCCCAGCAATTCAAAACGGATGGCCAATCCTGCTGTGCCTCGGATGGTGATGGTTGCGGTCCGGTTCAGGGAGACACTGGCTGGCGGTTTTGTGATTCCACCGACTGCGAGGTCGTGTACTTTTCGGAGGAAGGCGGCAAAGCGTTCACGAAATCGCAACTCAAAGTTTCGGTTGGCGTCAAAGAAACAACCGGGCAGCGACTGCTCTGCTACTGTTTCAAGCATTCGGTATCGAGCATCAAAGACGAGCTTCGACGATCTGGCAGCACTGAAACCCTGGCAGATATAAGGGCCAAGATGAAAGACCCCGGATGTCGATGCGAGACGGAGAATCCTTCTGGCTCGTGCTGCTTGGGAAGTGTGGGTAAAGGCATTAAGATTGCTCAGGCTGAATTGGACATGAGCGAATTGGACACAGCGAGTTCCAAACGGCCCGCAAAGCCATCGGGCCACAAGGGCGAAACCATTGCCAAGGTCGGGACACTTGTTTCGGCAACCATGGCTTCAGCCTGTTGTTGGTTGCCGCTTGTGCTGTTAGCTGTCGGTGTCTCTGGGGCGGGGATCGCATCAACATTGGAAGAGTACCGACCGTACTTCATGGTCATCACGGTCGGGTTTCTCGGGGCCGCGTTTTACTTTACCTATCGTCCAAAATCATTGGGTTCGGGTTGCTGCGTCACAGAGCCCAGCGGTGGTGACGCTTGTTGCGCTCCCGCCGCAAGATCAACCGCGAGTATGTTGAAAGTCAACAAAGTAATGCTGTGGGCCGTGACTGCTGTCGCAATCGCCTTCCTGTTCTTCCCGAGTTACGTCGGAATCTTCCTGAAAGGAAACGACACGACCACGATCACAGAGCAGATGACACAAACCGCTATCAAAATCGAAGGCATGACTTGCGAAGGATGCTCGGCTCTCGTTGCTGATGCGATTAAGTCAACGCCCGGTGTGTTGGCGGTCCAAGTGGATTACGAGAAGGGCGAGGCTCTCGTTGGAAACGAAAGTTGCTGCCCATTTCCCAAAGAAGATGTCCTCGCGTCGATCCAAAAAGCAGGCTACAGCGGTTCTTTGCCAGCCGACTGAGTTTTGCTGGATCCAACGGCCACACCAGCCTGTCGATTTTGGAGTTCAAGAATTACTTTTCTCGGTTGACTCACGATAAACATGCAGAGCAATCGGCGCTGGCAACTCAAGTTGCGCTCGTTCCTTGGCAAAGTGAACCGTGATGACAGCCATTGCCTAGCTTCGCCCGAACTCACGAGATCCCACGGCTACCGGTGCGGCGGCTTGCAGCGACGCCGCCAGAAAGGGAACCAGCATGCGGAAGCGAAGAGAACGGAAAAACGTGGTCTCTTGCAAAAGTCTCTTGCTTCAAAGTCGGTGACTAAACTTGTTGGATAACCTCTCGCCGGACATTTTCCCGCCACCGACGATGGAAATTGCGTCGAAGCGGACGGTGCCGGCAAGCGAATGACCGGCTTTTGTGAGGGAAAGCAAGCCAAAAGACGGTTGGCACGAACGTTGCGATAGGTGTCGTTGAGCACGGCCTGTGCCGCAATCCGAGCTTGATTATCACCATGACACTCACCCAGCGAAAGAACCTTTGATGCGAACTCAACGGAATGGATTCACCCTCATCGAATTGCTGGTTGTGATTGCGATTATTGGCGTGCTTGTTGGCCTGCTTCTGCCTGCCGTTCAAGCTGCTCGTGAAGCCGCTCGCCGAATGCAGTGTTCCAATCACCTCAAGCAGATCGCTTTAGCGTGCCACAACTATGAGAGTGCGTTCAGAAAATTTCCGCCTTCGGCTGTCTTGGATTTGAGTGTCACCAGCACTGCCAACAACGGATCGTGGGGCGTCCATGGCCGAGTACTCCCGCAATTGGAACAATCCAATTTGTTCGAGCGAGTTGATTTGTCCATCGCGTGGGACGGCCAGCGTTCGATTCATGAAGTCAAGGTTACCACGTTTGCTTGCCCGAGCGATCCTGGAACCGACCAAGTTCGCGTCTTCAGCGACAATCGACCATCCCTGTATCCGACCAGCTATGGATTCAATTTCGGACGTTGGTTTGTGTACGATCCAACGACTCGCAAGGGTGGTGACGGAATGTTCTATCCAAATTCGTTTCTCGGCTTTCGCGACTGCCTTGATGGAACATCCAACACGCTGTTGATCGCGGAAGTGAAAGCGTGGACGCCCTACACTCGAAACGGCGGGCCAATCACGACGGCAATACCAACCACTCAGGCAGAAGCCGAAGCCGTCGTCGCGAGCGGCACCGAGTTCAAAGATACCGGGCATACCGAATGGCCCGATGGTCGCGTGCATCACTCCGGATTTACAGCGACACTGCCGCCCAACACGAAAGTCCACTACAGCACAGGCGGTCGGACGTACGACGAGATGGATTTCAATTCATGGCAAGAAG
Organism: uncultured Rhodopirellula sp.; assembly: GCA_963974855.1. GTDB lineage: Bacteria > Planctomycetota > Planctomycetia > Pirellulales > Pirellulaceae > Novipirellula. Next base: position 5,340 of record CAXBHV010000362.1, read on the forward strand.
GCAAAAACGGTGCCGCCGGGCAAACGACTTATGCGATGATCACATCCCGCAGTCATCACACCGGGCTGGTTCAGGTCGCGCTGCTAGATGGGTCGGTGCGTAGTGTTACGGATTCGGTCGACCTGACGGTTTGGAGGAGCGTGGGAACGCGCGGCGGTCATGAAGTTGTCAGTCAAGATTGGTGATTCTCACTGCTTCAGAATCGACATGGAGCTTTGGATGATAAAGACTTGCGACGTGCAGAGATCGAACCAATCGCGTGGGTCATCAACCAAAGTCTCGTGCCGTTGGCCGTGACGGATCCGACATGGCGTCGGCGTCAGCATCACGAGTTGCCGTTCGTCGAGGAAGTTCGATCGACGCTGGCGACTCGCGTTGCACTCGTTCCTTGGCAAAGCGAACCGCCGACCGGCCTCGCGGGATTGCGTCGCATCGTCGCGGCGGATTCATCTCTCACTCAATAATCAATCGTCGATCAATCAAAAGCTAAATCCAATGACCAAAAAGAATGTACTGTTTCTGTGTACCGGCAATTCTTGCCGCAGCCAGATGGCCGAGGGTTGGGCAAGGCATTTCCACGGCGACATGATGGAAGCGTACTCGGCAGGCATCGAGGCGCACGGAATGAACCCCAATGCGATGCAAGTGATGAAGGAAGCTGGCGTGGATATTTCGGGCCAATCGTCGAAGCTCGCCAGTAGTCTCGCCGATGTTCCTCTTGACTTGGTCATCACCGTCTGCGGCCACGCGGACGAGAACTGCCCAGCGTTTCTGACCAAAGCAAAGTTGGTTCACGTCGGCTTCGACGATCCACCGAAGCTCGCCAAGGAATCGGCCAGCGAAGAAGAGGCCCTTGACCAATACCGCCGAGTCCGCGACGAGATTCGCGAATTTGTGAGCGACAAACTGACAATACTCCTGCCATAGTCTCGATTGGCAGTTTCGGCCTCATAACATCAAAATCGTATTCGTCGCGCTCACTACTGGGATACGCATCGCCGTACTCAAGGTCAACGGCAAGGTCGCTGAATCCTAAATCTGTGGCGGAGGGCCGTCCATCTGGATGGGAGCCTCATTGCGTTGCGGTTCGCTTGATGGGGGATTTTGTGATTTTGAGCGAATGCCGGAATAGCTGTCGGGCTGTTGCTGAGGTGCGGGCGGGAACGGAGGAGATTGATTCAACGCGGGCGAGGGGACGTAGCTGCGGTCCTGTGGTTGAGATGGAGACGCGTAAGTGTC
>CAXBHV010000363.1:0-6574 GCA_963974855.1 uncultured Rhodopirellula sp.
CCAGCTCGCTGAACTGTTCCGCCGAGGCGTTCCACTGAGTTTCCAATGCCTCGGCTTTTTCAGGCATTTGTGAGACCAAGTTGTTCGACTCGGCGCGGTCGTTCTTCATGTCATAAAGTTCCCACGGCGCTCCCTTGGCGGCCACTAATTTCCAGTCGCCGATTCGGATGGCGCGGTTTCCATCGTGTAACCACCACAACGCATCTCGCTCGATGGTGACATCATCCTTAAACGTGGATGTCAGACTTTTGCCAGGAAATGCGGGGCGATCTTGCTCTTCTATTCCTTCGGGGATTTTGCTGTCCGTGACATCTAAAATCGTAGGCAAAATATCAATCACATGCGACGGCGTGTGTCGCAACCCACCACGATCGGCGATCCCGGCCGGCCAATGCACGATCAACGGCGTGCTGATTCCGCCTTCGTGGACCCAGGTTTTGTGACGACGAAACGGAGTGTTGCAAGCACTCGAGAATCCGGGACCAAGACAGAGATAGGTGGCTGCGGAACCAGGATCGGCATTGGGATCATGACCGCCGTTACGAATCATGATCTCAGCACTGGCACCGTTATCGGACGCGTAAAACAAAAGCGTGTTGTCGAGTTCTCCCATCGCACGCAACTGCTCGACCACGCGTCCGATCTCTTGATCCATCCGATCGACCATCGCGGCATGAATCGCCATCTTGGTGGCCTGGAATCGCATTTGCTGGTCGGTCAATTGATCCCACGGTAAGGGACGATCGATTTCGCCGGGGCCTAGTTCCTTGATTGCTTCGGGAAAGGCATAGGGGGGTCCGACGTCGGGTTCTAATGCGGAAAGGGTGGTGTCAAGCAAACCGAGTCGCTGCTGTTTAGCAAAGCGCTTCGAACGCATTGCATCCCAGCCATCGAGGTAGCTGTCACGGTATCGCTCGATATCCTCAGGCAACGCATGCAGTGGAAAGTGCGGCGAGATAAACGCGATGTAGTGAAAGAATGGCTGCTCAGCGAAATGCGTTTGATGGTCTTTCAAACACTCGATCGCATGATCTGCGGTTGCAGTCGTGGTGTAGTAGCCCGTTTCGTCCGAGGGAACTTTCACGGGAACATCGTCGATCAAATTGCCTTGGTCGGTAAAGAAGTTGCCTTGATTATTGACGCAATAGGAGCGGTCAAATCCCGCATCGAGCACTTTGCCGTCGATGTGCCATTTGCCGCTGTGGTAATTGCGATAGCCCTGCGGTTTCAAATAATCGGGAATCAGTTTGGCCCACGACTGACGCGTTCCGCGGGCACCACCGCCCATTTTCGGTAGCGCGTCGCGGTGGACTTGTTGAGCATAAAACCCCGTCATCAGGGCCGCGCGTGTCGGCCAGCAGCGAGCGGTGTTGTAGAACTGAGTGAAACGAAGTCCGCCGTCGGCAAGTGCATCCAAATGCGGCGTCGCGATCTCGCCGCCATAACAACCGACGTCGCTGTAGCCCGAGTCATCCGCCAAGATAAAGACGACGTTGGGACGTTTTGCCAGCAGCGTGGGCGACGCGGCCAACGAAAATGAAATAGCCGCAAGCAGGATTAAAGGAGTTCGATTCAATGTGCCAGTCCCGTTACAAATGTGAATTTGTGTGAAAATCAAAGTTAGCAGTCAGCTGAGACGAATGAGCGTGCGCCGGTAACGCTGTGAAGTATTTTTCCTTATAGGGTTTGTGCTAATTCAGCGTAGCGGAAGTCGTCGAGACTTTCGATTCCTGTCGTGTGCCCCCGAAACTCTTGACGAGTTCCGCTACGAAATGCTTCACAGCGTTGGTGAGTCGGGTTGTGATTTCCCTACACAGATTGTCTCCCACCACATCCCCGCACGTCAGCCAGGGCCACCTTCGCAGCAAGTTTCGCAGATCGTGTGGCAGCGAGAGCATTGCAATTTAGCCCGAATCTCCATCATCGGCCCGCCACAGACAGGACAGGCGGGACGCGTCGGTTTGGGATTGGATTTTGTCGTGTCGTCTGTCATGAACATATTGAAGATTGGGGGAAAGCGAAACTACTTGTAAGGCTAGTATAGAAGGTTCGAGCGGGGCAAAACAATCAACTATGCTATCACGACAAAGACATTTTTTGCCGGGGCTGGTCCACGACCAGCAACATCGGCTCAAATAGAGCGTTCGCAAACCACTCAATGTTGGAGCCTAGTTCGTTGACCGCCACGCAATCGATTAAACCTGTCCTTCGCAGCGACTACCAGCCACCCACCTATTGGATCGAGAACGTCGAACTGGAATTCGACCTTGATCCTCGTGAAACCTTGGTGACGGCCAGGATTTCGGTGCGTCGTAACTCGCAGCAATCGTCCAGCACACTGGAACTGGCCGGTGAAAATCTGAAACTGCAATCAGTCGCGGTCGATGGCAAACGCTTAGACGAAAACGAATATCAGCTCCGCGACGATGGAATCACGCTACTGGATCTGCCCGAATCGTGCCTGATCGAAACAAAAGTTCTGGTCTCGCCAGTGACCAACAAATCACTTTCGGGTCTGTATCAAACGTCGGGCAATTACTGCACTCAGTGTGAAGCGGTTGGTTTTCGCAGGATTACCTATTTCCTTGATCGTCCCGACGTGATGACGACTTATCGGGTCACGATCCGTGGTGACAAACAAACGTGTCCCGTGATGTTGTCCAACGGAAACCGAATTTCTGAGCAGGAACTGGACGAGGGGCGGCACGAAGTCGTCTGGGCCGATCCGTTTCCAAAACCGAGTTACTTGTTCGCCTTGGTCGCCGGCAATTTGAAGTGTCATTCAGGCACGTTCACCACCCGCAGCGGACGCAACGTCGCACTGGAGATCTGGGTCGAACCGCAAAACATCAACAAGTGCGAGCACGCTTTGGTCTCGCTGCAGAAATCGATGAAGTGGGACGAGGACGTCTTTGGACTTGAGTACGACCTGGACATCTACATGATCGTCGCAGTGAACGACTTCAACATGGGAGCGATGGAAAACAAAGGGCTGAACGTCTTCAATTCCAAATACGTGCTGGCGCTTCCCGACACGGCGACCGACGAAGACTATATGTTGATCGAAGCCGTGATCGCTCACGAATACTTTCACAATTGGACCGGCAATCGCGTCACCTGTCGTGACTGGTTCCAACTGACGCTTAAAGAGGGATTGACGGTTTTCCGAGACCAGCAATTCACCGCCGATCAAACCTCGGCCGCAGTCAAGCGGATCGATGACGTGTCGGGATTGCGAGCAGGCCAGTTTGTCGAAGACAGTGGCCCGATGGCGCACCCGATTCGGCCTGAGTCCTATATTTCGATGGACAATTTTTATACGGCCACGGTGTACCGCAAAGGTGCCGAGATCATTCGTATGTATCACACGATCCTGGGCGGCGATGGATTCCGCCGCGGCATGGATCTGTATTTCGAGCGACATGATAATTCGGCCGTCACTTGCGACGATTTCCGAGCCGCCATGGCGGACGCCAACGATGTCAATTTTGATCTGTTCGAGCGTTGGTACTCGCAAGCGGGGACACCCGAGTTGACCGTCGCCGAAACCTGGGACGCGGCCAAGGGCAAATACGCGCTGACGATGAAGCAATCCTACCCAACACTGGCGGGTGGCAATCCAGGAACCACTGATCGGAAACCGGTGCCGTTGCCGGTACGCGTGGGGTTATTGGATGCCGAAAGCGGCAAGGAGATCGAGCAGCACAGTGGCGTTGTGATGCTGGAAAAGGAATCCGAGACATTTACATTTGGCGGATTGAGTGCCAAGCCGGTTGCGTCAGTGCTGCGGGGTTTCTCGGCGCCAGTCCGCTTGCGAATGCAGCGTAAAAACGGGGAACTCGCCTTTTTGATGGCTCATGACACCGATTCGTTCAATCGGTGGGACGCCGGTCAGACGCTTGCGACGAAGTTGCTGCTCGATGCCGCAAAGTCAGTCAAAGACGGCGAATCGATCGAGTTGTCGGATCAGTTCCGTGACGCCTTTGGCCGGGTGTTGAGTGACGAATCGGTTGATGCGGCATTCAAGGCACTCGCGTTGACATTGCCCCGAGAAAGCGTGCTAGGGCAAGAGATGGACGTGATCGATCCCGATTCGCTGCACACTGCTCGCCAGTACTACCGCAAACGATTGGCGGAAAGTTTCCAGACGGAATTGACGGCACTGTACAACGATTTGGCTGGCGATGGATCGTACAAGAACGATCAAAAATCGATCAACCGTCGCCGTTTGAAAAATGTCGTGTTGGCCTACTTGTCCGCGTTGGATTCGCCCGAGTCCGTGACTTTGATCAATAGTCAATTTGGTCAGGCGGACAACATGACCGACAAACAAGCGGCTTTATCGCTACTAGCCAACTTGAATGTGGCCGAACGAGATGCGGCACTCTCAGCGTTCTACGAGCAATACAAAGCCGATCCGTTGGTGATCGATAAATGGTTTGCGGTACAAGCGGTTTCGAGTCGCGAAGATACAATCGAGCATGTCAAGCAGTTGACGGCGCATCCCGACTTCAGCGTCGATAACCCGAACCGCGTTCGCTCGCTGATCGGTGCGTTCACTCAGAATCAAGTGCGTTTTCATCAAACCGACGGAGCGGGTTACAGACTGTTGGCAGATTATGTATTAAAGATCGAGTCGGCGAATCCACAGTTGGCAGCACGCTTGGTCGCAGCATTCAACAGCTACCGCCGATTTAACGAATCACGGCAATCGCTAATGCAGGACGAGCTGAAACGCATCGCCGAGCATCCAGGATTGTGCAAAGACGTCCACGAAATCGTCCAGCGAGCCTTGCATTTTTAATGTGGGATAGGCTTCTAGCCTGTCATCGGTCCTTACAACTTTGGAACCATTACTAACGTAACGAAACTCGCGCGAGAGTTTCGACATGTTGGGCAATTCACGAAAGTCTTGACGACTTCCGCTACGAGTCGTCCAGCCACTTAATGTTCCGAAGGTCCTAAACATCCCTTATGCCCGCGCATCGCCGTTTTGCGTAAAGGCTGTGAATCTATTTAACGATGGTCCCTGAAAGTCGCCTTTTGCTCCGAAAAAGTTGCGTATACTGAGCGTACTTTCGCAGAGCGAAAGGCGACATTAATAGATTCACAGCCTGGTAGCGAAACTCGCCAAGAGTTTCGGATGCTAACGAAGCCCTTCACAGCTAATCGGCGGCTTGTTCTGTCGGTTTGGGCGCTCGCAGCGACGACAGGAATGCTAACAATCGATCTTTATCCGCTCGGGATAAATCGTAGAAACGATTCCGGGACGCGGTCGCTTCGCCACCATGCCACAACACTGCCTCTTCGAGTGTTTCGGCGCGGCCATCGTGAAGATAGGGTGCGCTGTCGGCAACACCCCAAAGCGGCGGCGTTCGCCATTCACGCTGCAGCGTGTCCCAGTAGACCACTTCTGACTCGGGCACTTCGCCACGTGGAAACTGCGGCTGTTCGGGGTCGTCCATGGGATACGCGGTTGGAAATCGCAAGTTGAATTCGCCCGATCCGTAAGCCTGTAGCGCCGACGATGCACTCGGACCACGTTCTTCGAATACGACCGGTGAGATTAATCGCGTTTTGGTAATGCTTCCCAAGGGTGCGGCGAGAGGGGATTGTAGGTCCGGCCCCATATCGTGCAGGAGTAGATCGCTAAAAATGCCCGAAACAGGACGAAGGTCGGCGACATGACAAGTGCTGCAGCCCACCGAAACAAATACCTTCTCTCCGCTACGAACATCCGCATAGGTATGTCCGGGCTGAGGTTCCTCGATCGGCCGTGGTAAATCGCGAAGGAACGCCGTCAGTTTTGTGACTTCTTCAATTGACATGTCTCTGCCAATATTCATGTAGCCAAGGTCGGCTGGGTCGCCTGCTTGCGTTGCTGAAAAACTTGCATCCATTCGTTGAAGTTGCGATTCGCTTACGGTTGAAGTTCCCCTTAATGCAGAGTCCAGCTGCTCAAAATTTTGCACTTGGCTATTTTGCACATGGGTTGGACGCCGATTTGCACGCTGCGGAACTGGGGCTGGGCCTATTGTCAGCCCAAGTTCGCCTGCACACGCTTGCTTCGTAAAATTGGCCAACGATGAAACCTGACCACGCCATCCAAACTTGCCGACAAATCGACCACTTATTTCACCGTTTGATTTCTTTGCTTGTCGCTCGGCCAACGCAATGATGCGAGAATCGCTGATCAAGTCAATGGAACCGAGTCCATGCAGTGCTGGTGAGTTCAATTGACTGAGATAGAAGTCTACCGTTTGGTGTCGTCCGGCCACCACGGGCTGGGTCGCGATCGCGGCACTCGTTCGCTGCTCGGGGTTCATCCATTTGTCATCGATGCCGTCGGGCACATAATCGGATAATCGATCGCGGATGGGCGAGTAGTTGGGACGGGTGGAATGATTGTGAACGACTGTGCTGAAAGCCAAGTGGCCTTTGGGGCCGACCAATCCTGGAAAGACTTCGAGTAGCTGTTTGCCGCCCTCCTTTTTGTCCCCCATCACCCGTGATCTTGGGTCGACGGTGATCAGAGTCACATTATGACGTACATCTGCACCGCCGCCATTCTTGT
>CAXBHV010000364.1:0-6570 GCA_963974855.1 uncultured Rhodopirellula sp.
TCTGTCTGGCTGCTGAATCGGCCAAGGCGTTCGAGTGAGCTAGTCGCTTCGTTGCGCACCACGAGCGGCAAGCGGGCTGAATAGATATCGCTGCTGAACAGCGCGAAACAGACACCGACGAAGGCGAACATAACAGTCGCGCCCATCCACAAAGGGGCAAAGACAACAAGGACGTTACGAACGTGTTTCCACGGAATCGGAGCAGATGACATGACGAGTCTCGACGTAAAAGTTTTCAGACAATACGCTGAAACTTAGGTTTCAAATTGCGTCGTGATTGAAAAAAGACGACGAATCGCATGTTTTTTGCTGGGTTGGGCCGAGCAGGAAGGTCCGCTGTTTTTCCGCCGTTTTGACCGCCAAGGCCGGAAGGCTCGCAGATTTTAGAGGCATCCGCTGCATGCAAACGATTGTGACGGTTGGACCGGTTGATGCGACGTGCTGGATAGACACGCGAGATGCAAAATTGAGTTACGCGAGTGCGGGTTGGTCGGTGTACAGCGTCAAAAGTTGGCTTTGTACTTTGACCGCACGAAGCAATGTCCACAATTGATCGGGCGTGAATTGCACAGGGCCGTTATTACACATCAATTCGAGTTCGTCCGCGACCGCCGCGTGTTGGTCCGCAGCTGCTTCGAGTCGAAACGTGGCGTTTTTCCAGGCACGAGTGAGTGCTTCGCTATCAGCGAGGTCGTCCGAGTCGTCGGATTGAGTCAGAATCAGCAAGCTTAGCCGTGCCACCTCAAGAGGTGACAATTCGGGACGAAGGTTGATGATTCGTTCAGCGAGTTCGTGGCAAGTCATTGGAGATAAGGTTCCGCCTAAAACTGCGTCAAACTGGTCTTCAGCTTGTATTGGCAGTGTGGTCAAGGAATGGGCTTGACGATACATGCACGGCAATTCAATTCGCTCGGTGCATTATCGAACGTACGGCCCCCCCGGTTCTGTTCGCAACAATGGAACGAATTACAGAAACTTAAGTCACGTTTAAGACCCACGCAAGAAATTCCGCGAAACCTTCGGAATTTGAGTGTGCGAACGTTGCATCGCGAGCCCATTTCGCCCTACTCGACGTCGCTCAAGGCACGAGGATCTACCTTCAAACTCGAAAGATATGCGACAAGATCTCGCAACTGACGCGGCGTCATCTGTTTGATCAAATCATCGGGCATGGCAGAATTTCCCGAGCGACGCGCTACGATTTCGTCTTGAAAGACCCGCTTTAGAGCCCCATCGCCCTGGATCAGTTCAACAAAATCATCGTTCTCGCTTTTTACGATTCCCGTAACGACCTGCCCATCTTCGTTAGCGATCACTGCGGTTTCAAAACCTTTGGCGATCGCGGCGTTGGGCAAACAAATCGCTTCAAGCAAATAGCGGGACTCTTTTTCTTTTCCGATCGTGGTCAGATTTGGGCCCACTTCACCGCCGGCACGATCGACTTTGTGGCAACGCACGCAGGACAATTCGGTCTTGGCAAACAAGACTTTGCCTTTTTCTGCATCGCCACCTTCTAACGAGACCAACCATTTTCCCAGTGGATCGGTTTCCGCAAGTGTTGCCTGATAGGTATCCATTTCTTCTTTAACGGTCTCTGGCAATTTGCCACGGGCAAGCAACGAATCGACCGCCTCGAGGACATTCAATTGCACCTCCGGAGCGAGTTTACCCTCCGTGATTCGTTTCGCCGCTAATTGGACGGCTGCAATCGCCCGCGGGTCATCGGATTTCGCCAATGTGTCCCAGGCAAGTTGTTGGATTGCATAGCCGCGACTTTCGGTAGCGGCGATAAAGGTTTCGATTGAGGCCGCCAGATCGTATTTGGCAAGTACCTTTAGAGCAGCTTCGGCAAGCGAATTGGCGGGAACTAAACGAACTTCTTTCGCAAGTTTGACGGCTTGAACCGAGTCAAGTTTCGCCAGACCAACAAGTGCGGATGCGCGAGCACTTGAGGTTTGCTTCGTGTCGTTCACGCGTGCGACCAATGTCGGAGCGATCTTTTTGACACCAAGCTTGGATGCAACTTCAACCGTCTTTTCACGAACCGCTTCGCTTGACGTCATCAATGTCTCCATTTGCGACTCGATCGCGGCGACGGGATCGGTTGCGATGCGTTCGCTCAAGGGGCGAATGTCATTGAGCACACGATCGCGGGGGTCGCGGTTGCTCCAGTTCATCAACGCATCCAACGCCTCGATTCGCATCGCTTCGGGCGTGGTCAATCGTGCCGCAAACTTGGCAAGCGCTGCCGCCGATGCCGAAGTGCCAAGGCGATAGTTCGCATTGATCACCCGCCGCAATAAGGGCAGATTCGCCGAAGGGGTCTCAATGAACGCAGCCAACGATCCCAATGCTACGGGAATCGGTTCGTCGTGAATCGCACGAGCCGCTTCCAGCACAACCAGTGTGCTTTCATCGGTTAGAAATTTAGAAACTTCACCACTCTTCATCCTTCTCAACGCCACGACCGCACTGCGGCGAACGGCTTCGCTTGGATGCTTGTTTAGTTTTCCAATAGACTCGGCCGTGCAGGTGCTCGAAAGATAAACTTGGCCCGCGTGTCGTAGTACTGGATCCCGATTATTGTTTTCGGCAATCAACTGTGTCACTGCGGCCATCGCTGATCCGGCTTTTAATTTTGCCAGTGCCATGACAACAAAGTAACGCACGCGAAGTGACTCGTCTAAAAGCATCTTTTCCAGTGCAGCGACGGATTTATCGTCACCGCGGACTCCCAGCACTTTGGCAACAGCGGCACGGACGACCGCATCCGCGTCGGTGACCAGCGGTGTGACCGCGGCGGCGACCTCGCTGTTCTTAGCAGGATCAAGTCGTGCGATTTGATCGGCGCCCCAAATCGCGTGCAGCCGTGCCAAGCTGGTTTGTTTCGTATCGACGGCAAGCTTCAGCAGCGCCGAAAGTTCGACTCGACGTGCGAGTTCCCATTGTGCTTCAAGGCGAACACGTTGATCGGCATGGCTCAAATCAACAACAAGTTGTTCGCTTGCACGTTTGCTCCAATCGCTCGCGAGAATGGAATTGACTTCGGTCACAATGCTCGAATCACGATGTTTCGGATGGGTGACACGGTACATTCGTCCTTTGCCGACGCCATCCCATCCATCGACCCAATCGCTAACATACATCGCCCCATCCGGTCCAAATCCGACGTCGGTCGCCAACACGGACCAGACAGGTTGCTTGTCATCACCAAATGTGTACGAAGCGCCTTGAGCAGTCAGTTTGAAAGATCGAACACCGCTGTTGCTTGGCGTACCGCGAAAATCGCAGATCAGAAAACGACCTTTTAAGTCGTCGCCAAATCCGGTGCCGGGATAGTAGGCAAGACCGCTGGGCCCATCGGTGAAATTGGCAATCGCCGGAACGATGTAGGATGCTTGCTCGGGGTGCATCGGTTCCCATAATCGTTCTTCGTTGTAGGGACCACGTGTGGGCAAATATTGGTAGTGCATCCGCCATCCGTAGTCGCCATCTTGCAGCAACTGAAAGACCTTTGACTTGTCACCGCTGTCGCTGTTGTTGTCAACGGTGAACCAATCGCCAAGCTCATTAAACGCCAACTCCTGTGGATTCCGCAGACCGTTGCAATAGACTTCCAATCCGCTGCCATCAGGTTCACAGCGGAAAACGGCACCGACTGCCGGATTCGCGAGCACTTTGCCGTCGCCCGTAGTGACGTGATAACCACGGTCGCCAATTGAAAAATAGATGTGCCCGTCAGGCCCTTTGATCAATCCGTGCATATCATGGCCGCGAAATGCGACGCGGACCCCGTAGCCATCGGACAACGCGACTCGCTGGTCCGCGGCCCCATCATCGTCGTCGTCGGTCAATTTCCAGAGACGCGGAATACAGGTGTAGTAGACGTCTTTGCCGCGAACGAGTATTCCGGCACCGGTCCCCTCTTCGAGTTGATTGAACCCGTTGGCAAACAGATCGCTGCGGTCGGCCTTGCGATCCCCGTCGGTGTCGACCAAGCGGCGGATGCGGTCGTCGTGCTGAGCATAGGTGATGGCCGCATCACCCAGCAGCCCACGGTGATAATTGATACGATCTTGTACGGTTTTCGCCGACAAATCGGCCAGCAACCAGGCGTCATCGTGCCCCCGATTATCAGTCACCCCGCGGTTTTGTCGAAACGTTTCACAGAGAAAAATTCGGCCTTGGTGATCGACGTCAAAGGCGACGACGTTGGCGACCATCGGTTCCGCCGCAAACAAATCGATCGACCAGCCCTCTTTCACCGCGATCGCTTGCATGGCCTCTTTGGCTTCGCTGGAAGCCTCTGCCACTTCCGGTTCGAGCGGTTTTATTGCGGTCGATTCAACGGCAATTGCGAGCGAATTTAGACTCAATCCGAGGAGAACACAGCAGCGGGCGAAGGACGAGATTGAAGAATTGAGCGGTTTCAAGGCGGTCTCGATCAAGCAGAAAGTGTACGATGGATTCCCGGTAGTCCTAAGATAGCCACCCCGACCCAAAAGTGGCAACATTTGCGGGCCAATGTTTTCGAATAACAGTGGCGTTTTTAATCAATTCAAGTCCTTGTATCGACTCAAGCAACTGCGATGACACACGACGCCTCTGCAACCCCGCAGGACGAAAGCGAGAAGCCTAACTCACTCGATGCCGCGACCGGGAACGACGTTCCTATCCTCGCTTCGCTTGTGGATCCCCATGCGGTCCGCAGCAAAGCAAATCTGTCATCGTTGAGCGAACAAGATTCTGCAATTCGAATGGGGTCGCCGTTTGCCAGAGAACCCGAACCGCCCGAACAGCCCGCTCGTGCAGAGGACGTGTTCTTTCAGGCGACACCGCTTCGCTACACCTCGATCGGAGCCGTCGCCGCAGCCACCCTCGTCGTCCTGTTTGCGTTGGGGGGGACGATCTGGTTTCCCACGGGTGGCACTTTGGTTGCCGGACTAGGCTGTTTGCTTAGTATTTTGGGGCTGTATTCGCACCAGCGGGTTGCTGCGGCCAGTTTGCTAGCAATTCACTTGGTGTTGTTCGTCGCCAGCTATAGCCGCGTGTTTGTATAAAGGCGGGGGGGCATGGCTCGTCATTCCTGTGGCAATGCGGCGTCAGACGTGTCCAAGACGCAGTGCTGCTCCAATCTAAATGCTGCTCCAAACCAGCAACGAAATACCGCATGAGGTTGCTTTGAATGAAAGGTTGATTATCTGAGCTGACACTCCGATCCTTGATTGCTTTTTCGATCGCTTGCAAGTGCATGCCGAGCTTGTTGCTGCCGAAGTGCGTCGAGTCTATTCGTTTCTCATTGTGGAATCCGTGTTATGCGAAATCATGCTCATGTCACCTGTTCCATTTGCAAAAAGCAATTCGCACTTGCGGATGTTTCGCCCAGCCGACTGGTTCGCCCCGCGATGGCAGCTCTGATTGCCGTCGATCATCCTGATTGGAACGGCGACACCTACATCTGCCACAACGACTTGAACCACTACCGAAGCCTGTACGTTCAAGGTGTCCTGATGGAAGAAAAAGGCGAATTAAGCGCACTCGAAAAAGAGGTCATCGAGAGTCTTCGCCAACACGACATCTTGACTCAGAATTTGAACGAAACGGTCGACGACGAATCCACGCTCGGACAACGTTTGGCGGATCGTGTTGCCTCGTTCGGCGGCAGTTGGACATTCATCATCCTGTTTGCCAGTGTGTTAGCGATCTGGATTATGATCAATTCAATCGCCATGCTTAGTAAACCGTTTGATCCCTTTCCGTTTATCCTGCTAAATTTGGTCCTGTCGTGTCTCGCCGCCATCCAGGCGCCCGTGATCATGATGAGCCAGAATCGCCAGGAAAGCAAAGACCGGTTGAGGTCCGAAAATGACTATCTTGTCAACTTGAAGGCCGAGCTCGAAATCCGCCATTTGCATTCCAAACTGGATTTATTGCTAACCCATCAATGGCAACGCTTGCTTGAAATTCAACAAGTTCAAACCGACTTGCTCGAAGAGCTTGGGAAAAAATGAGCAGTAGCAAACTTGTTAACAAATTCTCGGTGCGATAGTGCTGCATGTGTACACGCCAATCGCCATCACACCCCGATTCAGATCTAGATGGAGGATTTTCTTGCCGGTTCAACGCGTTCTATTCCGCACGTTCATGCGTGGTGTCCAACCGGCCAGATCGACCTCCGAGACAACGCTGGCAAAAGTCGATTACGTCACGATATTCGCAAAAGCTGGCGCCATTGTTTTGCGACTCTCTTTTGGCACAGTAGATGCATTCTAGTTCGCGAAATTTCGTTGCACGATTGCCTCCCCCTCGGCGACGAAACGTTCCTTTTTGTTAGATAAACACTTCCCCAGGTTGCAAAGGAAAAGAACAATGATTCGCATCCTTCTATTATCGACCGCCGTGGTTGTCAGCTCGGTTGTGATGTCGGGACAAGCTAGTGCGTTTGGCCATCGCCATCATCGTGATGGTTGTGGAAGCCAAACGGTATACCAAGCTCCGGTTCGATCGTATTATGGCACCTCGGCCTATTCCAATTACCGATCGCCACGCGTCAGCGTCGGCTATGGCGGG
>CAXBHV010000365.1:0-6568 GCA_963974855.1 uncultured Rhodopirellula sp.
GGCCATCGAGATTACGACCCCGTCGTGGAAAGAAGGAAAGCAATTTCGCGACAGTCGTAACCACTTGCTCGTCTTGAAACGCGCGGAGCGGTTTGAAGAGCTGCTTGCCACCTGTGACAAATTGGTTGGAGTCGCAGATGGGCCGCACGATAGAAGCATGTTGTTGCATTTGAAGGCTACCTCGCTTTATCACTTGGACCGAATAAACGAGGCCAACACGTTGCTACTGCAAGTAAGGAAAATTTTCGCTGAAAGCATGCCGGCGATTGGGGCAGGACGCCAAATCCCTGGCGAGCATTACGACTGGTTTGTAATAGGCGTCTCAGCGCGTAACGACGCTAACCAAGTTGCACTTGAAAAGTTAGATGCCGCCTTAGCGACCAATCCTAATGACATGGATTTACTAGCAACGCGTGCCCAGCTGCATATCCTTTGGCATCGCTGGGAAGCGGCGACACGGGATTTCCAAAAGCTTGCCCAACACAAGCCTCTAGATATAAAGACGCTGGAACATGCGGCGGTCTCAGCCGTGTTGGCCGGTCATGTCGAAGAATATCGAACTCGGAGCAATGAATTGGAGCAATTGCTCGATAAAGTCGAGAACTCGGAGTCTGCGTGGCGGATTGCGAGGATTCTCGTTCTGGTACCGAATACGATTGGCAATGAAGATCGACTGCTTACGGCAGTTCGAGAAAATGCGAAACAGCGTCGATTTTGGTGGAGACATCAAGCGTTAGTCAGCGTCCTCTACCGTAGTGGCAAGTATGAAGAGGCCTCCGCGTTGATTACGCCGACCTTGGCCGTCGCCCGCGCTCGGCCTCAGCGGGATGAACTGGTAACGCGGCTATGGCAGTCGATGATTCAGTGGCAATTAGGCGATCAAGCGATGGCGAAGAAAACCTTGGCAATGGTCACTACATACATGGATGAGAACCCCAAGCCGGCTGGGGTGCATATTCAAGGGAGTGAAGTCACTGAATTGGTGGTATTGCGTCGCGAAGCGGAAAACTTGATTGGAAAGGGTGACGACATCTGACCATTAAGATGGAATTCCTCACACGAGTGCCGAGCATGTCTGAACCCTATCGAACACCGCGCGTCGAAGTTACCCGTCGCCATTGCGTGCCTCGTTGACCTCGGGATTTTAGACGTTCATTGGGATTCTTCGTTGCTACCTATTGGGACGGTTCTTGCAGGTTTGGCGTCAGCGATGGTCGGCTTAGGATTGTCCATTGGTGCATATATCAAGTCGCAAAGCTGGATGTCGCTCCTTGGGATCGTCTTGGCAGTGCTCGCCATCCCCTGCACGCTATTCATCGGATACATGCTAGCAATTTGCGGCTTAGCCACGATTCCGATTTAATTCATCTTGAATGAAACAGTATCGGGGACGAAGGCACTTCGTCAGAGATCAATGACTCGATGTACAACTGAAAACTTTTTTGCGCAGTGTGAGTGCAATAATAGGCTCCCTACAAAAGAATGAGCTCGACTTTATGGACGCGACTTATATGAACATGTGAACACAATGATTGAAGAAGATTTCTGGGCGGAACGTCATCGTGACTACTTGCGATTGCTGGGATTAGCGCAACTCTCGCCGAGAGCCCAAGCAAAGATCGACCTTTCCGGCGTGATTCAGACCACGATGCTGGAGGCTCACCATAATGAGAAGCTCGCTACAAATGCAGTTGAGCATCAATTGCCTTGGCTGCGGCGTGTGTTTCTCAATAACTTGCTTGATGCCCTTCGTAAGCGCCGGGCAAAAAGGCGGGATATGCGACGCGAGCGTTCGCTGGATGATCCAATCGAGCAATCGGCGTCGCGATTGGAAATGTATCTTCAAGTTGCTGAGTCGTCGCCATGCACGAAAGCGATCCAACAAGAGCGAGCGGAATTGCTGCTGCAAGCGATTGCTGGCTTGCCCGACGATCAGCGAACCGCGATTGAACTACATCATTTGCAAGAATTGCCGCTGGAGCAGATCGCGGCGACGATGGATCGACCGAAGGGTGCCGTCGCTGCGCTGATTTATCGTGGAATGAAGAAACTGAGGGCAACCATGGACGAATCATGTGATTAGGGAAGAGTGGGCAAACGACACGATTGTGATTTCTTAGACCGCAAGGAACCAGATTGTCATGAAAATAAAATCGTATCTCGGCACCGCTCTACTGATTTTAGCCTCAATCGTTTTGCCATCGTCTGCCCATGCCGAGCGAGCCTGGGGCGGCTCGGTTCAATTCGTCGATGTCAATATGCGGTTTAGTTTTGGCGGAATGGAATACGGCAATTGGTACGATGTTGGCTACTTAGATTTTCCTGGAAATCGTGGGCACCAATCGACTCGAATAAGACGCCTGTAAGTTGTCACTCGATTCCCGGAAGTACCGTTTTCATCAACAGTCGAATTCTTGGAATTTCGCGTTGCATGCGCTGGAAAAAGACGCACGAAGCTTGCGCTCTTTCGACTGCAGTTGGACGCAGGCGGTGGTGTTCCAATAGTTGCTGTGCATGCAAACACTGTCTTGCGACGGTCCGTCACCGTGGTCCGACATGACGATATGCAGAGACTCTAGGTCGAAAACGGATCTCTCATCTAGCCTGAATTGAAGGTCGACGCTACGCATGTCTGCGGATTGATGTACTCGCGTGCCACGCAGTGCGCGAGGCGCGTTCTTCTTGTAGTGTGCTTGGTCTTCGAGTTCAACGCTCGCGATTCCTGATCCGCGGATTCGATTCGTATGATGGATGGTCTCGCGACCGGATACGGGAGAAATTTTTTGAATTTGCGTATTGGACAACTCGAATGATGCAATGGTGCCATGTTCATCGGACAACATCAGTAGACCTCCACCCGCACGCTTTCGATTCGCGAAGAATTGATACGCTTCGTCAACCGTTCGCACGGACGCAAGTGCCTCGGCAATCAACATGGTGATGGATGGCGCTGGACTGATCGGATCGGTAACATAGGCGTAGTTACAAGTGATCGCCAAACCCGCTTCATTGACTCCGTCGATGGCACCCGCGAGCGGCGACACCGCGAATTCAACGGAACGCAGTTTTCCCTTTGGTCGACTGCGTCGCACGAAATAATAGGGCTGCACTACTGGAAGATAGTCAAAGTTGTGCGCAATAATCGGATGCCCCGTTGACGATGCGTTTCCAGTCACCGCAACGGCGGAACATCCGGCCTGAAGCCCGTTCGGCCCGGCAGTGACTAAGGGAACGAGATCGCTGAGAGCTACTTCCAAGAGGCTACATATCGCTAACTTCGAATACGAAATCTTTGCACCTTCGGAAATTCCCTGTAAGCGGTCTGCGGCATCCAAAGGCGTCGATCGGAATGCTGCGTACAAGAATCGGGCGGCACGATATTCTGCTAGACGGCGAAATACTGGAAATGGAATGTAACTTGGCTTCATCAAGCGAAATGCTTCCAAGTTACCGACAGCTTCCAACGCATCGTAAATATTGGTCGACAGGGCAGCCCCCTGGGCGATCCCCATTTGCTTGGCGGTGCCCTCGCAAACGACTTCATTCATGGCGGCTTGCTTTCCAATTTGTAAGTAAGTCAATAAATGTTCGCGAAACTTCGCTTATCGCTTTGTTAAATCGATCAGCCGGACAGGCGACGCCCACCGATCGTTACAATTGCGGATTCGCGCATCAAGAAACACACCTTCGGTATCGTAACGTAATTCGATAAGCATGTGATTTTTGTCATTCACGATGTTCGTATACGAGAGTCTTACCCGCGCGTCATAGCCATCCGGACGGCGATGGAGAGAGTCTAATGTTACGCCTTCCACGGGTGCTGCACCGATGCGTTCAGGAAACGCTGCATTCACAATTTCCTGTGCCCGGTCATTGATTCGGGCAACAGCGTCGGCGCCTATCGTGTATCGCGGCCTGAATTGCTTGTAAGTCACCAGGGATATCGCCAAGACCGCGATGAACAACATCAGACCCGCGATCGTGAATTTCGGTTTCCAATTCATGGCATCGGCTACTCGTTTTGGTACAAGCCAAGCAACTCTCGATTCCCCTATCACTGATATCGCTCCGTCGTCTCCTCGCAAGTCCGTGTTCTTTCAAACACTTAAATAAAGTGCCTAGGCTATTACCACCCGATGCGAACGTAAGGCACTCGCTTCACCAATTCCGAGATGTTTCTTGAGCGCGAAGTCACGCTGAATCAGATTCTGGATCCCAGCTGTTTTCAGTGCAGTTTCCTGGCCGATGCGGTCTGCAAAGACCACGGGTGAGGCCGGAAAGGGGAAGTCGCTGCCATGCAGCAATCGATCCAGCACTTCTTTACCGGAATCAAGCAAACGGCCGAAGTCTTGGGCGCGAAAAGCGGTTCCCAGAACCGACGTGTCTCCCCAAAGTTCGGTAAATCTGTCGAGCAGTTGAAGAAACTCGCCAAGGTACGACGGTGAATCGCTAAACCAACCAGAGCCGGCATGACACGCGACGACTCGACAGCCCTCGTCCAAAGCGGCACGCAGCTTCCGCGGAGCAGCTAGTTCATGCGAGAAGATCGGTGCACTGTGCTCATGCCCCGTATGCACCAATATCGTCATATCCAATTCACGGCACCGGCCGAAGAACTTGGTGTGTTTAGGATCCAGCAAATCAACGTTTTGTGTCGGTGGATGAATTTTAAGCATCCTCGCTTTCCGATCATGGCATCGCTCCAGTTCATCGATGACGTCAGCACGATTCGGATTGATCGAAGGGCAGGCGATCAGTTGCTTTGGGTGTCTTCCTACAACTTCAAACAAATAGTCATTGGGAACGTAGAATGATGTCGCCGTCAGATCGATTTTGCCGTTCGCGCCGTACACGGCGTCTTGAGCAAGGACAGCGGCCATCGAAAGCTCTGACTCCACAACCTGCCTAACCATTGTTTGCTCGTATTGTTGGTCAACGGTTCCGTTTGTAGCGTCATTCAATTTCAGCATCGTTTTTAAATGACGAAACAGAAAACCTTGCGACACCTTGTCAGCGATGTGACAGTCAGAGCCGCTGTCCCCTACGCCGAACAAATGGACGTGAATATCAAGCGTCGGATTCACCGTCGACTCAGCCAGCACCGGCTTGCTTAAGCCTAGAATGGCACCAGTCGCGACCGCTGAGAAAATTCGTCGGTTGATTTGGTGGTTCATGGCTTAACACGCCTTTTCTTGTTAAGCAGTTAGGCAGGAGTCTTTCAGTAAATTGGCCGTTTTGGCGCTAGCCACGGTTCCGGCGCTGAACCGGGGCTAGCGCCCAAACGGCTAACGGGATTTCACCCAATGATTCCTGCCGACCTGCTTAAATGCGAGGGGGCGGCTGAATGATTGTAGCCGAATCGACTCGGCGTTCGTTACGGCCCCCACAAGATATCGATTGTGAAAGTGCAATTTTATTGCTCACGCTGAAACACTAAGATCCCGCCCATGAACGCAAAACCACCCGAGCCGCCAGACCGTAGTCTCGCTAGCAAATCGACACGTTACCGCTTCCTGTTCGCAGGAGCCAGCGTTTTGATGCTTTGGCTAGCCCAGCCTCCGCTGACTTTCTGGCCGTTTGCCTGGGTTTGCCTGGTTCCCGTCCTTGGGCTGATTTCCGAGAAATCGGCGTTCACGCGGCGAGACTATGCGGCGATTTGGCTGGCGTCGTCGTTGTATTGGTTAGTGTCACTGCAAGGCATCCGGCACGCGCATCCGGCGATGTATGTTTGCCTGGCGGCTTTGGCAGGGTATCTCGGCATCTATCTGCCGCTGTTTGTGCTGCTCTGCCGACGATGCGTGCGGTGGAAGATTCCATTGTTTGTGTCGGCGGCCGCTCTTTGGGTCGGTCTAGAGTGCGTGCGGAACTACATGTTGACGGGAATTTCTGCTGTCATGTTAGGCCATTCGCTGGCCGACGTGCCGGCAATGATTCAGATCGCAGACCTGTTCGGTACCTATGGCGTCAGCTTCGTTATCGTCACGGTGAACGTCGCTGTTTTCGCCGTGCTAACACAGATCGTCTCGCGAAAACGTCGCCGCGACTCGGCATATCGCCCGACGCATCACATCGAAGCCCTGCAGTGGAGCATCACAGCATGTGTTGTTGCAGCAGTCTGTGTCGGTGCAAGTTTTTTCTACGGCCAAGCTCGACTCAACGAACCTATCACCGAAACCATGGCGACGTTCGCGCTAGTACAACGCAATGAACAAGTCGAGTACCAGCAAGACGTTGACCGCGAACTGCACATTTTCCAAAACTATGCAACGCAAAGCATCGAAGAGATAGAACGATCCCAAGTTCCCATTGACGTTGTCGTCTGGCCAGAGTCGATGTTTACCGGTGGATTGCCGTGGATGATTGCGGATCCGGACGCGGTCGCCCCCGAACAATATGAGGGCCCGCCCGAGTCATTTGTTTCGATGGTGCAACAAAATCAGCGATATTATTTGGGACGCGCCGACGAGCTTATTCGCACGCTTGCTTACCCTAACCCTGGCCAACGGAAACCTCACTTGGTGGTCGGTTGTGGCGTTGTGCGTTACGGAAAGCTGCCTCATGCGTATAG
>CAXBHV010000366.1:0-6548 GCA_963974855.1 uncultured Rhodopirellula sp.
CCGTGCCAGGACTCGTTGCCTCGTCCACTACCGCCAACCCTAACTTTCACCCCCTGGCAAAACACTCATCTCAGCGTCCATCTCCGATGCAGATGATCTCTCTGCTGGTGCGTTGATACAGATGTCCGCCAGCGGCCGTGAAGGGACTCAGTGTCCACGTCTCACCTGGCAGGCCAAGATCGTTCACTGCCACCAACGCATTTTCGTCAAATCGCTCCGCGGTCGCGTCGACAACGTAGATCGTCCCCAGAACCGTGGAAAAGTAGATGTGATTGTTCACGACAATCGGCGTGGCGGCGGAGATGTGTCCAAAGCCATGACTCAGCCGACGTTTGTCGCCTTCGACGACAAACCCTGATCCTGTGTCATCGCCGGACTTGAAATCACGCCATGAGAGTTTCCTCACGCCGTCCTCGACAACGACCTGCACCGGCACTTGCAAGTAGCTGACTTCGTCTGTCTCGATATCGATCCGCCCCAAAATGCCCGGTTGGCCGCCCATGAAGAAGTAATACTTGCCCACACCGATATTGGTGCGATGCGTCAGCAAATGGGGTGTTTTGAATGTCGCATCCACTGGCTTTTTGTAGCGACCGCTGGTTTCATCAAATGCGATGAGACTGCCGGTGCCGCGGATGCGGATTTGCCTGACCGTCTCGCCCGTTGCCAGGTCCAACACGAAGAAGTCGTTTCTGTCAAAGCAGTAGGCATACTTGTCGTCAATAAAGTCCGTGCCTTCAAAGGACAGTCCCTGTCGCTCCCAGATCAGGTCGTGTGTCGTGTTCAGCCGAGACAGGCTAATTCCGTATGGCTTTTCCGGAGGACTATGGCTGCCGCCCTTGGCATGCAGCAACACCGTCTCGCCACTCAATGTTCCGAGAGCACCTTTGCTGTGAATGCTGATGCCCTCGGACATGATTGCGGTGGGGTGACCAGTCAGCGCATCGAAGCAGCGGACGTACATCCATGGCCACCCGGTCTTGCTGTTCTTGTCATAATCGGTGGCCGTTTGCGGGCGACGTTGTGGATCGCTCGCGTCACGCATCATTGCGTAGTAAAGGTTGCCACCGTGCAGGAACGGCTGAAACTGTTTGGCCGAGTGTTTGGTGCGAACTTCAAAATCTTTTGCCCATACTCGCTGGCCGTCCAGCGTATGGCAGGCCATAAAGCCACCCGCGTTAACGAACCAGACATGATGGCCATCGGTCACCGGCGTAGGCGTCGTCGAATCGGTGAACGTGCCGTTGACTTGGTTCGGCCGCCGGCCCGGCAGTTCACAACTCCACAGAATCTTGCCGGTTTCCGCATCCAGACAATAACCTAGCGTCTCCGAAACCCATGTCCCTTTTGGGCTGATGTCTTGCTCAGTGAGTTTTCGGAAGCATGTCAGAAACAGCTTGTCGCCCCAGACGGCGATACCGCTGTGGCCCGTTTCCGGCAGCGGCATTCTCCAGCGAATGTTTTTGCCTGTAGCCACACTCCAAGTTTTCGGGTACTCAGTCTGCGAGGTCAGATGATAGTTTCGCTGAGGCCCGCGATGCTCCGGCCAGTGATCCTGGCAGATCGCTGTTGAGGTCAGAGCGGCGATGATGGCGAAAGATGCCAATGCTGTCCGAGGTATCACTTTCGTGTCTGCCTTGAGTAAAGGAAGTAGCTCCGAATTGTCTGACGATTAACAATCTCGCAAAACAGGCCGCCCGCGAGACTGGTTAAGCCAGACGCTCTTTTACGCGTCGCGGAGGACGGGAAAACCTCCGTCCACCCCTCCCTCCTGAAGCAATGGAGACTGCTGAATTCGTACGACATCACCGCTCTTATGTTAGCCGTTTGGGCACTCGCCCGGTTGGATGGCGTCTAAACCGTGGCTAGCGGGCTGTTGACTTAGTGAGCCGTGACGCGTGAGCGGCCGGGTTCCACGCATTACCCGGTGCCTTACGGCCCACGGCTCAACACTGCGATTTGCATTTCGATTAAATCAACAGCCCGCTAGCGCCAAAACGCAACGCTGTGAAGCATTTCGTAGCGGAACTCGCGCGTGAGTTTCGGGGGAGCATACACCATGGAACGAAAGTCTTGACGACTTCCGCTACGCTAAATTAGCACAAACCCTATAAGAAAAAATGCTTCACAGCGTTGGCCAAACCGGCTAATTAAATCAGCAGTCTCCAATGATTTTGGGGAGTTGATTTACTCGGGCGGGTTCTTAGGCGTTACGTGGACGGCGTTTGCGGCCGCTGGGGGCAAAACGCTTGCGAATTTCTGCTACCGCGGCAATCAAACGATCCGCTTCATCGAACGTATTGTAGAAGTAGAAACTGGCGCGTGTGGAGGCGGACAAGCCGAGCGATTTGTGCAGCGGCATCGTGCAGTGATGTCCTGCTCGCACTGCAATTCCATACGAATCGAGCGTTTGTGACATGTCGTGCGCGTGAACGCCGTTGATCACGAAACTGACAATCCCCGCTTTCAAATCAGGCTCGGGACCGATGATCCGCACCCCTTCGATCTCGCGAAGACCGCGGTCGGCGTAACTGCCCAACTCTTTTTCATAAGCGTGAATCGCATCGAGACCGACCGAAGTCAAATACTCGGTAGCGGCATGCAGCCCGATCGCTTCGACGATCGGCGGTGTTCCCGCCTCGAACTTGTCGGGAAGTGCAGCGCACGTAAATCCGTCGGTCGTGACCTGGTTGATCATCCCGCCACCACTCAAAAACGGTGGCATCGCTTCGAGCAATTCGGATTTGCCATACAACACGCCGATTCCGGTAGGCCCGCAAGTTTTGTGGCCACTGAACGCCAAAAAATCAACATCCAACGCTTGCACGTCCAACGGTTGATGCGGAGCCGCTTGGGCCGCGTCGACCAACACACGACTGCCATGGTCGTGAGCCATCGATGTCCAGCGCTGTACCGGAAACTCAACTCCGAGTGTGTTGCTTGATGCGGTGAAGGCAAACATCTTTGGTCGCAGTCGCTGCAGATGATCCGCTACGACTTCGTCGGTGATCGTAAAATTTTCGTCCAGTGGCAGAAACTCGATTTTGCATCCGGTTCGCTCGGCCAACTGGTGCCAGGGAACAATGTTCGCGTGATGCTCGGCGATTGTCAATAAAATCGTATCGCCCGCCTTTACATTCGCATCGCCCCAAGCACGTGCGACGGTGTTGATCGCCGCCGTTGTACCACCGGTAAAGATCACCTCGTGCGATTCGGCAGCGCCAATGAACTGAGCAACGCCACGTCGAGCCTGTTCATAGTAGTCGGTCGACTCTTCGCTAAGCGTGTGGATGCCACGATGCACGTTGGCGTAATAACGCTGGTAGCAATCTGACATCGCATCGATCACCGCCTGGGGACGCTGGCTGCTCGCGGCATTGTCGAGAAAGGCCAAAGGTTTTCCGTCTGCGACAATACGTTCCAAGATCGGAAAATCGGCGCGGTATTTCAGGACATCAAACGCGGCCCGCGGTGGAGTTTCAATTGGCATGTTCATCAAGATTCTTCGCTTAAGCTCGGGCCACCAAAGTGCGGCCCCTCATTATCGTCGGTATCTGCATCCGCATCGACGGGCGAATGCACTGCACTCTGTAGTACTCGCCAAGAGAGCAGACAGCATTTTTGGCGATTCGGAGTCAGCTTGGGACCGAACAATGCCAGCATCTCGTCGGCGGAGAAACTTTTGAGTTCTTCGGGCGTTTTGCCTTCCATCTGCTCGACCAACATCGAGGCGGAGGCTTGGCTAATCACACAACCATCGCCATCGAACCAAGCCTCTTGGACCTTGCCGTCGTCAGACAACTTCAAGTCGATATGGATCACGTCGCCGCACAGAGGGTTGTTCCCCTCGTCGGAGTGGGTTGCATGATCTAGCAGCCCGCGATGGTACGGATCTTCGTAGTGATCGAGGACGTGTTCTTCGTAAATATCGTGTTCGCTCGGCGACATGAGGCTCTGGCAATGGCGGGGCGAGGATGGAAATGGACTTCAAACCGATCATTTAAGTCTACGCACGTTGTCAAAAATCGACGAGCCCCCATCGAGCGATCCTGCCCTACGGAACCGACTGGGCAACATTATTCGCCTTTCTTTGCCAGTTTCGCTCAAGTTTTGCACCACACCGATCGGTTGGGCTTGCATCGCGGATTCGCCAAGTGTTATCGCAAAGGGGATGTTCTCGAATGTATGGAAGGTTTGGTGACGTATGCCCTACGGTGTCTATTTGTCTGCGGCTGGCGCGAATGCGCAAAGCCATCGGCTTGAGGTGCTCAGTAACAATTTGGCGAACGTGCAAACGCCTGGCTACAAACCGCAGCAAACGATCCTGCAAGCTCGCTTTGCGGAAATGATCGAAGAGGGCGAGGTTTCGCCGGGACTCGGCGGTGCGGACGATATCGGCGGCGGCGTGACGATCCAGCGTTCAAGAACTCAATTTGACCAAGGCCCGATGAAGCAGACCGGGGGTGAAACGGACTTTGCCATCAACGATGACGAATCCTTTTTTGTGGTCGAGCGTGGAGACGAACGTTTGATGACTCGGGCGGGCGATTTCCTGTTCGACAACCAAGGACGGATGATCAATCCAACTGGGGATAAGGTCATTGGCAGCGACGGAAAAAACATTCAACTCGACCCGACACAGCCCTTCCAAGTGGGGCCCGAAGGTCGCATTCAACAAGGCCAAAATCGTTATGAAATCATGCTGGCAAAACCGCGAAGTCAGGGCGATTTGACACACGTCGGTGGCAACCTGTTTAAGCCGCTTGCCGACATCGATCTTGTCCCCGGAACCGACCGACGCGTCGTCGCCGGGCAACTCGAACAATCTTCGGTCAAGCCGACGATGGCGATGATGGAACTGATTGAAACCGGTCGTATGTACGAGGCGAACGTGCAAATGATCAAAAACCAAGACAACGTGCTGGGGTCGCTGATTAGTCGCGTCCTGCAACCGTAAACCTAAATCTGCATTAGCAAAAACGCTTCTGGTGAGGCGTGTTGATCCCCATATCATCTTTTAAACGGAGTTCCTAATGAGCGTTCAATCGCTGTATACCGCCGCCACCGGCATGGGGGCGATGGAAACCAAGTTGGATGTAATCGCGAATAATTTGGCGAACATCAATACAACCGGATTCAAAAAAGACCGAGCTAATTTCGAAGACTTGCTCTATCGCACCGAGGTACATCCCGGAGTGAAAGATGCCACTCAGAATCCGACCGCTGTCGGCACGCAAGTGGGGCTTGGGGTGCGAATTACCAGCACGCAAACGGACCAGCGTCAAGGAACGTTGCAGCAAACTGGGCGTGATTTGGATGTCGCGATTCGAGGGCGTGGCTTCCTGCGAGTGGTGGACCCATCGACCCAAGACACCATGTTCACTCGAGCCGGAAACCTCGACATCAATGCCAACGGACAACTGGTTATGGGTTCGGCTCAAACCGGACGTTTGCTTGATCCGCCGGTAACCATTCCCAATGATGCCACCGCAATGGTGATCAATGGCAACGGCGAGGTGATGGTCCAGCAGCCTGGCCAAGTCGAACTCGCCAACGTTGGTCAAATCCAAATGTCGCAATTCATCAACCCCGATGGATTGCTAAAGGTCGGCGAAAATATGTACATGCAAACCGATGCATCCGGACCCGAGCAAGCGGGGAACCCGGGCGAACAAGGACTCGGGGGACTCGTCCAAGGGAACCTCGAAGCATCCAACGTCGAACCCGTCCAAGAACTGATTGACTTGATCACCACCCAGCGTGCCTTTGAGCTGAATAGCCAAGCGATCCAGGCAGGTGACCAGATCATGCAAAATATCTCGAACCTTCGTCGGTTCTAGTCTCCGCTAGCTTAGGTTTGAACATGAAATTTGCGTCACACATCCGAATCACAATGCTGTCTCTTGCTTTGGTCGCAGGGGTTTCGGACGCGTGTGCGCAAACCGGCGCGTTCGTTCCGGTTCGCAAATCCCGTCCCGCCTCGTCACCCAACACTACGATTGACGCGGCGACGAACTGGACATTTCGCATGAAGAGCGAATCGGTCGTGAATTCCCAGATCGTGCGTCTTGGGGATGTTGTGGTGCCACTGGATCCCAACATCCCTGGTTGGCCTCGGATGAGCCGATCCGCGGTGGGTCTGGTTCCCGTCAGCGGCAAAGCGATGCGAGTGGATCGCCAGCGATTGACCGAAGTGATCCTGAATGCCGATGCGACTCCGCGTCGACTCTACTGGATCGGCCCCGATACGGCCGAGGTGACTTACGTTGCTGCGGCAAAGCCCTCGGCCTCAGTCGCAACGATCAGCGGGTCTGCGATCACGGGATCTGCGATTCAACAAGCGAACTACAACCAACAAGCCGGCGCGGTGCAACAGGCTGATGGAGAGGCCGATGGACAACACGTCGCCAATCGAATCGATCCCGCCCCGCAGCGTGCCAATCTGGATCCGCAGTTTGCCGATCGCTTGATCAGATGGATCGAGCTCGCGGTATTGCGGAATGACGCATCGCTGCTCGAGCGGTACAAATTGAGTATCGATCGACACC
>CAXBHV010000367.1:0-6548 GCA_963974855.1 uncultured Rhodopirellula sp.
GCTGTCTTGCCGCACCGCACTTCGCAGCGCCGATGCGAGTGTCATTCCACCGCTAGGATCCAGCTCACTCTGGCTGATTGAATCAATGATCGATTCGACGGGATCTTCGATCGTGATCACACTTCGCCGCGGGCGGAGTGCTGCGATCGTCCGCAGCATGCTGTACATCGTGGTCGTTTTGCCGCTGCCGGCGGGACCGGAAAGCAAAACGGCACCGTCGGTTTGAAGGCACAGCTGCCGAAGTTGCGCGGTCGTTTTGGCATCGAGTTCCAGCGAATCGAGCGTATCAAAGCGATCGTCTTTTCGCAGCAGTCGAAGCGTAGCGCGGGGACCGTGAACGGTGGGAAAGACGCTCAGGCGAAGCGATGGAGGCTCGTCGGTGGAGGCAGCGCCCTGCCATTTCAGCCGGCCTTCCATCGGTTGCGTGCTTCGATAGGTTGGCAATCCCGCAAGCACCATCAGCCGGGTGACAGGATCACCCGCGCTGCCGCCGCGAATCCAATCGGCAACGGACAAGACGCCGTCGATGCGAAACAGGACATCCCAGCCTTCCTTGCGTGGTTGGATATGGATGTCCGAAGCGTCACTTGTGATTGCCGCTTCAAGCAAACGATCGACTGCGGCGACAGCGTAATCGCTGGCCGCAGGATCAAGATGCGAAAAAATCGAGTGGGGCTCAGTCGCCACGAAGCTTGATTCCGAGATCGGTCAGCTTTTCGCGGACTTCGTTCAAGCTCGTCACACCAAAGTTCTTGCACTCGAGCATTTCGTCGCCCGTTTTGCGAACCAATTCGCCAATCGAGTTCAGTTGCAAACGTGCCATGCACTTGCGTGCTCGAACCGAAAGGTTCAAGTCCGAGATTGGACGTTCGAGCAACGCTTGCTCGTCTGGCGACATGTGGCTGGTATCGATCGGTGGATCGTTGCTCTTCTTTTCGTGAGCAAATTGGCCAAGCGAAAGTCCCTTGCTGGTCAACATCTCGCGGATTTCAACCAAGCTCGTTTCGCCGAAGTTCTTGCTGCTTAGCAGCTCCGCTTCGCTGGTTCGCGTCAGGTCACCGATCGTGTCGATGCCCATTTTCTGCAAACAATTGCGACTTCGCACGCTCAGTTCAAAGTTGGCAACCGGCATGTTCAACGTTTGTGCCAAACGGTCGTTGCGTCGCTGCGCTTCTTCGTCGTACAGCAAGTTGCCGGTTGCAGCCGCATCTTTCAAATACAGATTTGTTTGAGGATGATCGGGGTATGATTCCAGAATCCGGCGATAACATGCCTGAGCACGATCGAATTGGTTGTTGTCCTCGTAGATCAAACCGAGGTTGATCAACGCGCCGATGCCGGTCGGAAAGGCTTTGGCAGCACGTTCGTACAGCTTGAGTGCTTCGGTGTCGTTACCAAGTCGGTCGTTTTCCAGAGCCAGTCCAAAAAGGGCACCGGCATGGTTTTCGTCCGTATTCACGGCGCGTTGGTACAAGGCCAGTGCCTCTTCCAAGCGACCACCCACGGCCGAAACCGTAGCTGCACGCTGGTACATGTATTCGGAGGTCTGCTCGGCAGGTCCGAAAATGTTGTCGAGAATTTCGAGCGATTTTTCGGTGCGTCCGGCGTAGCGGTGAGCTTCCGCGATGCGGATGTTGCACTCATCGGCGTTGTAGCCCGACGTTTGTGCTTGCTGGTAAACCGGAATCGCTTCTTCGTAATGGCTCAATTCGAATTGAGCGCGAGCTTGATAGAACAACGCCATTGCGCTGCCGTCGGCGTTTTGCAGTGTTTCCAAAGCCGATTTGAATTTGCCGAGCAAGAATAGGCAAACGCCCATCTTGGTTTTCGCAGCGGGGCTGAGGACCTCGTCCGCTTCCATTTCGTTTACGGCGTCGCGAAGTTCACCAAAATGGCCGTAATTCTCGGTGATCGCAGAACGAATAGCTGCGACATCGGACGGTCCAAACGAATTGTTTGCCAGAACCATCTCTTTCAAATCGAGCACATCGAGTTCGATATCACTCATCGAGAAGCATCTCCTGTCGCGAGCTGTTTAAGCTAGGAATGTAAGTTTGGGGAAACTTACACTGAAAAAGAATCTTTAAATTTGAAGCCAGCGGCGGGATTTGAACCCGCAACCCTCGCATTACGAATGCGATGCTCTGCCAATTGAAGCTACGCTGGCGTTCACTCGTTCGGGGGTGATCGGAACGTGGCTTCAAACGCCTTGTTGAAAGCCTGTGCCAAAAGAACGACGTGCCGGAATAAAATAAGCGAAAACCCCAAAATTCGTCAATAGGCGACTCGTGGAACAACCCGCTCTCGTGGCACTAAATACTGGCATGGGGACCAATTAGGAGGGCAAAATCAGCAAACTCGCCATTAAACCAGTTTTTTTTGCCACTGGTGACCTTTTTCCATATTCTCAAACTGAAGAGACTCCAACTGGCGAATGAGTTCGGTGCGGTCGCTGTTAATGGCCGTTTCGACAAAATAGATCCGTCGATCTGCAAGCGTTTGAATCAGGCTGCCAATTAAAAAACTTTCGGCCGCCTTCAGCTGATTCTCCTCTTCCAGCAGCGAAAGATCCAGGATCGCGTTAGAACAGTTCATCACTTGAGCCTCGACATCACTACACCAAAGTTCCAACTGGGCAAGCACTTCGGATGTGCGATGATCCACAATTTTATGCCGTTCGATGTCAAAATGAGACAATGCGGACGCGAGTCTGGGCACAGTTGGAATGCGGGGATCACGCACCCCTCGCGTGGTCCGTCTCAGTTGCAGGGCTTCGCGGTTGACGGGGGGGCGATAGGGGCTGGTCGAAACAACCATTCGCGAAATAGGCTCGCTCGGCGTGTACCCCATCTCCGATAACAGCGATGTGGTGCGGGTATCGGCTTCCGGAACGCCGATTCCATGCCCAATCGGGGGCAAGCCGACGTAACCGTCGTACCCGTCGCGAACCAATCCCACTCGCAGCGAATTGCAACCAAGTTCTTTCACCCTGGCCTCGGCAGCGGCCAATAAGGGGGCACAGACCTCTAGCCCGCCATCGGGCGAGAAGCAAAACGCGAGCATGCGGGCCATGGGCTCGTCGTCGCCCACACTGTCTTGGCTGACTGCATCTTGGCCGACAATGTCTTCACCCACCGCTGCATGGCTCAGCTCATTGGCGTGTTCATCGGGATACCGATCTACGGCGACGTGGCACCACGCACGAACCTGACCGTCGGACAGCGCGACGAGTAAATTGGCGGGATCGAAAAAGGTGCGGGCAAGAATCGCTTGCTCAATCGTCGCCATCGCGACGGGAGGCGAAATGCCACAGCAGGACCAATGATCGATCCAAACATCGACTAATCGCGGGAGGTCGACATTGCTGAAAGGCCGAATATTTAACACGGATTATCGCCGCTTGCGTTCAGGTGGAAGATTTTAATGACGGAAATGCAAGAATCGGACCGTTCCCGATCTTTTTAGCGTCATAACGGCAATGACGAATCAATGAAACCGAAAAGTTCCAATCGCAGACGGGTGTCGTCCCACGCTTGGTCGTCCTTTTATACACGAATCCTCGGTTTTTAGTTAACAAAACTGTAGCCGGAATCAAAATGAAAGTTAGCGATACACCCATGAGGATCGCTTGCGTGCGTTAATTTCACCTAGCATCTAAGTCAGGCAAACTCGGGCTCCCCGGGCCCGTCCATCTTTAACCCGATCAAAGCCGTCGTGTTGACAGCGAAAAACAAGTCAGCCGTTCACGGGCAGCCCCTCAGCGATGCTCGACTGATCACGTCGTTAATCGACGAAGTAGGATCCGCGATCCGCGAGCATCTAGGGATCGCGATACGCCCAACTCAAATCGATGCCGCTCGTTTTTTGCTGGGGCAATCGATTGTCGAGATGCAGACCGGTGAGGGCAAGACGCTCAGCATCGCGACGGCCGCCATTTTGATGGCCAAGTCGAGGCGGCGGGTTTTTGTCGCTACCGCAAATGACTACTTAGCCACCCGCGATGCCAGCCTTTTACAGCCTGTTTTTCAATCGATGGGTTTGACCGTCGCTTCGATCACCGCAGGTATGTCAGCGGCGGAGAAGCACGTCGCCTACGCTGCCGATGTGGTCTACAGCACGCTCAGACAGCTCGGCTTCGATTACTTAGTCGAGCGAATTGAGCAGCGACAACGCGACTCGCAAAACCCGTCAATGGCGGATCGCGACGGCATCAAAACGCTCGACGTGTTGTTGGTCGATGAAGCTGACAGTGTTTTGATTGACGAAGCGCGGACGCCTCTGGTGATCTCGTCCTCGACGGTGTCCGGTGAAACGGACTGCGAAGCTGCCTGCCGCTGGGCCGCCGATTTTGCAAAAACGTTAACACGAGATGTCGATTTTGTCGTCAGTAACGAAACTGATGCGATCGCGTTGACCGACACGGGGCACCGAAACGTACTTCGCGCAAAGATGCCCGCGGAAATGAATGCGATGACGACCACCGATATCGTGCATCGAGTAGAAACCGCCCTTTGTGTGTTCACCCGGTATCGCCGCGATCAACATTACATCGTGACGGAAAACCAAATTCAGTTGATCGATGAATTCACCGGACGCGGTCAGGTTAACCGCACGTTTGCGGCGGGAATCCACCAAGCGATTCAGGCTCGCGAGGGGCTAACCGTGACGCCTCCGGCAATGCCCATCGCCCAAATGACGATCCAAGATTTCGTTGCCCGCTTTGACCATCTCGCTGGCATGACCGCCACGGCGTGGGAAGACCGAGGCGAGATTGCAGAGGTCTATGGATTGTCGGTTCGGCGAATCGCCCCCTGGAAACGCTCGCAACGAATCGAGTGTCAAATGATCACGTGCGAGAGTGAAACGACAAAGTTCGCTGCGATTGCTGACGAAATCCAAGGTGTCATCGCGTCCGGTCGTGCCGTTTTAGTGGGAACGCGGACGATCGAAAAGTCCGAGCGATTAAGCGGCGTGCTGCGATCTCGAGGATTGCAGCACGTGGTGCTCAATGCACGTTACGTGGATCAGGAAGCCGAACTCGTGCAACGGGCGGGCACACCTGGGCGTATTACAGTGGCAACCAATATGGCAGGGATATTCCGCTCGAAGCCTCTGTTGCCGCTGCGGGCGGTTTGCATGTGATCGTCAGTGAGCCACATTCCGCTTCACGCATCGACCGCCAATTAATTGGCCGGGCAGCACGCCAAGGAGACCCAGGATCGTACCGCTGTTATCTATCGATTGAGGATGAAATTCTTGATCAAGCGTACGGACGAACTGTGGCGGATGCACTTCGTCTAACCATGCGAGGGTCAAACTCGGAAAAGCGAGTTCGCTGGCAACTTCGTCGTGCCCAATCTGCTGTCGCGCGGATGCATCGACGCAGCCGACACTTGTTGGCGACGCAGGCTCGCAGCCTGGCTCAGCAAATGAGCTCACTTGGGCTCGATCCCCAGCTCGACCCTATTTCGGAATCACAGTGATCACACAGTTGGCTGCGGAACGATCAACGGCGGTTGCTGGCACCCGTGCCGTGCTGGGCGAGGCTGATTGGGGAACACGGGAGGTTTATGGCGAGCTGGGGACGTACGTTGCCAAATTGCAACGGTTGTAGCGTCAAATAAACAGGCCAGGGGAAATGGCGAATTTAGCCACGGGCAAGACGACTAAAAGTGTGGTTTTTTCGCTGTTTTGACTACTTTTTTCTCAAGTCTTGCCTACTCTTGAAGGTGGAACCTAAAGAACCGATTGTTTGCAGGGGTTGGCTAGTACCACGCCTCGGTCGCAATTGGTACAAGAAATGTACCTGTGTGACACAGCAAATTATCTATTCAGTGACTTCGTCCTTTGAACGAAAATAATCATGAAACGACGACTCTTCTCAACGACTCTCCTATTCGCGGCCGCTTCGGCATTGCCAGACGCGAACGTGGAAGCGCAGGATGCATGCTGCTTTGAACCTACCTACCGTTTGCAATGTGAAACGGTGATGCAACCGGAAACGGTTGAACGCTTGCGGCTGACTTATGAAACCAGCTACGTCGAAGAAGAAGTCACAAGTTATCGCCCCGTGCTAAAGACACGGACCGAAGAACGTGAATATAAAGTCGCCAAACCGGTCGTCGAAACCAATTATCGCGAAGAGCGATACACGCTTTGGAAGCCAGTAGTCGAGACTTCGTATCGGGATGAAACGGTAACGCAAACTCGCTACGTCACCGAAACCTCCGAGCGCGAAGAACAGTACACGACCTACAAGCCGGTGGTGGAAACAAGTTATCAACAACAACAGTATGCGGTGCAGCGGCCTGTTACGGAAACTCAGTTTTATGAGCAGAAGTACGCGGTTCAGCGGCCAGTCACCGAAACTCAGTATCAAACGCAGCAGTACACCACCTTGCGTCCCGTGACGACGATGCAAACGCAAACGGTGGACGCTGGCGGTTATGTTGCACAGCAAGTTGTCACGCCAGGCCAATTACAATACGCAGCTCAGTACGTTCCCAATGCTTACGCCACCCCCGGTCCATTCGGCCTCTTTGCTCGTG
>CAXBHV010000368.1:0-6536 GCA_963974855.1 uncultured Rhodopirellula sp.
AGCAGTGGAGCGAATCACTCCGCTGGCTCACACGAGAGCAGCAAGAGCGGTTTGTCACCGCCAATTTTTTCAAAATGTTACAAGTGCAAATCACCGGCCGGTATTGGGAACTTCCTCAACACCCGCCACAGTAGTGAGCTGCATTCGGAGGTTGCAGCTTAAAGCTCAGGGAAATACTGTCGTTACCACAAACAACCTGGCTGCGAATTCGCACGGAGGGCAGCGGGGAATCCAAAACTCATTCTGCAAACCGATAGAATCTGCAGCAACGAACTGTACCTCGCCAACAAAAACGGATTAAAATCAAGAAAACCAAAAGCGAGCCTCCAACGTGGATCCTCGCCACCATAAAGTACGACACCGAATCGTGCATAACACCGTTGCGCGGTCGAGAGTTTAAAACTAAAATACGCAATGCTTGACTCTCATCCTATCAAACTGATCAATCTCCTTGCTGCACTGCTCACAATTGGAACGGCTATTGGTGGCGTCTTCACCGGCATGCATTGGAGGGGAGACGAATGGGGACAGGCTCTGGCCGCGACGGTGTTTGGATTTGGTTTCGCTGTTGCGTCTCTCATTTTCATGCTACTTGTGCTTTGGGCCTACGCGGCCGTTGGGAATTTGCGGAGATCTTGTCCAGTGTGCGGCGGACGTGGCATCGTGAGAACCGGCTACGATGAGCTAACGCGGCCTTCGTCATCCGTCTGCCCAAAGTGTCGGGGCGACGGCTTGATTTGGTAACTCGCATCGCCGGCCAACTTCTTAGGGTTTGGGGGCAGCGAGGGACGAGCTTGATCCCAAACGCGTGTTCAAGGCGAGCCGGTTCGTGGCGGGAGGCGGCGGGATCGTCAACGCGACGCCGTATGACATTATGAAGCGCTAGTGGGGAGTGCAGCTCGATGCATTGCAGTGCCCAGAATGGAGTGCTGCAATCAGAGGAGTACAGGAAAATGGGTGACAGAAAAATGACGATGCAGCATTTTGGGGCTGACCATTTTCCTGTCCCTCATCTTCCTGTAAACTCACTTTTGCTTGATTGATCGTTGAAGCGATGTTTCGCAAGGTCAATTCCAACACACCGAACTGATTAGCACCTCACAGTACCTTGCCAGCAACAATGGACTAAAATCAGGAAAATCAAAAGCGAGTTTCCAGCGTGGAGCCTCTCGTCCCTGGAGTACGACGCCCAATCGTATATCACTACGTCGGTTGCCGCAGGTTAAACATGAATGCGACCAAATCACTCGACGATCTAGAAGCCGATAACTGGGACGCGCTCTATCGGTGTCGCCACGATTCAGAACACCGCCATTCGGTTCTGGCCTTACTCAAGCAATTGTTACGCAATCCTGACCTCAAGGTACTTCACCGCGCCATGAACGCTGCGGGACGTATTCGCGGCGCGTTCGACGCAACCAACGCATTAGCTGAACTTGTCCCGTTGGTTGCCAAACATGTCTCATCCGACGACGAATTGATCCGTCGCGTCGCGATTGGGTCACTTCATTGCATAGGCTCTCACGACACCGAATGTGCAGTTCCTGCTTTGATTGGTGCCTGCGACGATGAAACGCTGCTTGATGCTGCATTGCTGGCGCTCGTTGATATCGCAAATGGATCACCGACTGCCGTCCAGTGCTTCCATCGTTTCTCATCGCATTCCAACGGAAAAATCAGGCGTATTGCAATTCGCGGTCTCGGTATGTCAAACGCGGCTGACAACGCGTCGATTGCTGTAATAACGGCGGCCACAAATGATCGAAACAAATCCGTTCGCGAGATGGCGGGCAAGGTACTCGCCAAGATTCAAGCTCAACCGTAGTACATGTGACGCCCAAATCTACGTTGTACGGCACAAGGCCAAACATGAATCCAGAGCCGTGGTACGGCGTTCATTTGGTTTACCGCTATCTCGGGGCGGAACCTCGTACGAAGACGTCTCCTAATTGTGCGAGAACTGACGATCAAGACGCTTCCATTGAGCGGGCCGAGTATCTGTCACGCAACAATTACGAATCGGATACGACCGTACACACCCGCTTCGCAATGAGTTTCTTTCACGTACATTCGAAAGTCTGTGCCGGAGTCGCGTAGCGGTCGTCAGGAATGTCTCTGCGGACGAACTTCGGACTGGCATCTCAGCGTCGGGATGACCGAAACTCTTGGCGAGTTTCGCTACGTCCCTGAAGTTGTAAAAATTCTGACTTAGGCGGCGCGTTGGTCGGATTGCTGATGGTGCAAATCGGAGTCGATTGCTGCAAAGATCTCTGCGATCAAACGCTTTGATTTTCCCCAGTCATACCACTGTGCCGAAATCGTGGTCGCCACCGAGACTTGGACGCATCCGTCGTCCTCTTGGAGCAATAGGTGCAGCTTGCCACAGTTCGTGATCAGTGTCGAAGGCAACTCCGTCGTCAACGAACACTTGTTGGTGTCCTGATGGACTTCGGCGATCATCAACGACTTTGCCGCCAACGCACACAAGGTTGCCAGCAGCACTCGTCCTGGTGCCGCAAAAAACACCTCCGTTGCATGACGATCCGTTTTGAGTCCAAGTTTATCACAGATCGGCACAATGACTTTGCTCAGTTTGACCAGCGAAAATCCGATCGGTGACACGGCATCGAACACTGCGAGTAAGTCTTCCCCCGTGATACCTTGATGAGAATCACGCGCAGCCAAGGTGATGCGGTTCCGCGCCTCGTCGCTCGCAAGTACGGTTTCGTACTGAATCGACTCCGTCCAACGCATCACGGCCTCAATAATGGTAGCCTCGTTATCTGCGGCTTCGATAATCGAGTCGCTGGATTCGGCTGACTGATGATCATCAGCAACGAGCGGCTCCTGACGCTGCCCACATTTGGCGCAGAACGTCGCTGCCCCATTGGCACCACAGTGAACACAATACATCGAGGTCGTTCCCTGATTTCGGGTTTGCAAAATGCCACAGAAACATTGTTCGAAATTAGCCAAATGTTGGCTCCGGTGGCAAGTGCCGTTCACTGCTGATGACAACGAACGGAGAAAGCACCTCTTTTCGTATTACAATTGCTTGGGGCCGAAACTCTCGGCGAGTGTCGCTGTGTTCGTTCCTTGAAGCAAATTCGGGCGTCGTCAGGCAATATGTGACTAAATGGACCTCTAAATGCCATCAATTTGATCTGCTCATTGACCATGGGTACTGCCATTCCAAGATTCCTACTAAAAAGTTCGTCCTACAATATTTTTCGGACTACAATTTCCCTCGTTTCGTAAGACTTGCTTGGACGATCTGAGGGAGCTTGATACTTTGACACTCGCATGCAACTTGCAGGTTTCCGGGCATTTGAATACTGCGGGCGAGCCCATTCCCAAAACGATAAAACCTAAGATTGAAACGCTGCAGGTTTTGAGGGCGGTTGCAGCGTTGTGCGTGGTTGTCTTCCATGCCAACGACATCGCATACATTCTGAAGCTGACGGAAACGCCGCATTTCATCTTGATGCACCTAGGCGACTTGGGAGTCAACCTCTTCTTTGTGCTGAGCGGTTTCATCATTTTCTATATTCATGCAAAAGACTTGGGGCTACCCGAGCAGGCACGTCGCTACACGTGGAGACGATTTTCGCGAGTTTGGCCGCTCTATGCATTGATCACGCTAGCCAACTGCGGCGTGCTGTTCGTGATTGGAAGCAACCAAGTCAGCGGCGCCGAGATCGTTTCGAGTTTGTTGTTTCTGCAAGCAAAACCGATCGTCAATGTCGGCTGGACGCTCGTCCACGAAGCATTCTTCTACGTCCTGTTTGGCATCGCGATCGTAGGCGGACGAAAATTCGGCATGTGGCTGGTCACGTGTTTTGCGTTGATTGCGATCTATACACAGTGGACAACGGAGCCAAGCGATTCGCTCTACGGTTGGATTTTCGCGACTCAGAAATGGTACTTCATTAGTGGTCTTGGCTTGGCATGTTTGTTGACCGACCCAACTAAGCAGCAGGCTGGCACTGCTGCACGAAAGTTTGCCGGGACACTGTTCGGACTACTGATTGCAACGGCTGCCATCGTTGGCTTGCTCGGAGACGCAGCGGATGAACTCAGCTTCCATTTAACAATGTCGCTTATGTTAGCCGCACTGGTCGGACTATCCGTCTGGTCCGAAAGAACGATGAATCTACGAATGCCACGCTTGCTCGTTTATCTCGGTGATGCGTCGTATTCCATCTACCTTGTCCATTCATCTGCAATCTTTCATCTTGTCAAACTTACGAAAAGATTCATGCCGAGTCTTTGTACAAACCATCTGACACTGACACTCTGTTGCATTAGCTTCATCGCGATTCTTGGGGGCGTCAGTTGCTATGAGCTCGTTGAAAAACGATTACTCCGATGGATTCGCTGATGTTTTTAACTTCCGCCCACAGCTTTAGTCTGGTCCGCGATAGCTGGGGCTAGTGTCTGAGCGACAGTAAGTCGGGCAGCCAAGAACGCTGCAGCGTCTTCCTCTACGGCTTGTCCTTGCTGCCCCGCGCATAAAAATCGGCGCGGGAAAATTATCCCCGCGCCGAGCGTTGATTGAATCATCGATTCGCGAGCGTTACCGCTTACGGATTTCGATGATGTACTTCATCAAGTCATCGAATTCCTTGCGGCTTCTCAACTGGCGGGTCAAGTTTTCGGGCATCAGAGACACCTTCGACTCAACGACTTCTTCGATGTCATCCTGCTTGATCTTGATCGGCTCAGGTTCAGCTAGATTTCGCAGAACTAATTCGTCATCGTTCTCCGATATCCGAATGCCGGTGTACACATTGCCTTCGACGGTTAGCACGCTGACTTGAGCAAAATCCTTGTCGATCAAGTTTGATGGACGCAAGATCGCATCAACCAATTGCTCAGCCGTCAACTTGGTTTTGATCTTTGCCAAGTCAGGACCCAAACGTGCTGCACCCTTTGGAGGTTCGTGACACGCGAAACAGGCCGCCGCGGACTCGAAGAACAGCTTCTTTCCTCGCTGGACGTTGCCATTAGAGATGGCAAGTTTTGCCAGTTCGGATGGCGATGTTGCCAACAGTTCGGCTTCCAACGTCTCGTTGGAGAACTCTTTGGTTTCAGGGCTGTCCGATGCGAGGGACTCTTCCAAAGGATGCTCGGCGAGCAGTTCTTCTGGTTTCCAGAATGTGCTGCGATCACTCGTCTGCTCGCGAACCTTCTTGACACTCGCCGCACTGACGGGCGATGACTGATTGCCCCAGGTGTTGCGGACAAAAGTCAAAACTGCCGCCAGTTCTTCGTCCTTCAACAGCGACCGGAAAGCGGTCATCGGTGGCACGCCACGCGACGGGTCGTACGTCTTTCCGTTGACCGTCATTTTGCCCCACACGCCGTGTAGTGCCATCTTGATTAGACGTTCTTCGCTGCCGTTGACCCAGGGGCTTCCGACCAAAGGTGGATACACATTCGCACTTCCTTTGCCGTGTGTCAGGTGGCATGTCGCACAATGCGCTTCGCGTTGATAGACCTCCGCTCCTAACTTGTAAGCCTTTTTGTCGGCCCGCTTGAGGTGGCTCGGTGGATTGAACTTAACGAATTCAACCTCGGCAGCAGCCGCAAAACCGCTCGCGCCGGTCGTGTCCACGTTTTCCCAGAAATGCTTCACCGTTTTGGCTGCGACCACCGCGTGCTTGACATCCGAGCTCAAAAGCGTGTTCAGCAGTTCTTCGTTTCGCACGTTGTGTTGTTGGTGCAACCAAAGGGCTTCGAGCAGGTGGTGAGCTTCGGTTTCATCGTTTGGATCAAAGTCTTTGATCCACTCTTGAGCTGCTGCGATCACGGCGTCCGAGTCGCGTGCACTCAGTTCGACTCGGGTCCGGTGGCGAACACCGTCGACGGGGTGCTTGAGGTTTTCCAACAGCGCGGCGATCGGTTGACCGTCAATCGCAACCGGTTTTTGCAGCGGTCGATCTTTCACGGTTAGCCGGAAGATGCGTCCATGCTGGTGATCTCGGTTGGGGTCACGGATGTTGTGCTGCATGTGACCGATGATGGCGTTGTGCCAATCGGAAACATACAACGCTCCGTCTTCACCGATGACGGCATCCGTCGGTCGGAAGTTGCGATCTTCGCTGTTGAGCAGTTCGATGCCCGGAGTTCCCCAGACTTCTCCTAGATTTCGGTCCTTGCCATTCCCTTCGCGATCGAGCGAATAGTGTTTGACGCCCAGGAATCCGATCGTGTTACAGATCAGAAAGTCGTCCTGTAGTTCCTCGGGAAAATGATCCGACGACAGAATCGCATCGGCCGCAACGGGACGGAATTCTTTGGTCAGCAGGGTGTGCATTTTGAAACCCTTGCCTTCGGGACGCACTTGATACGATTTTCCTCCGGTACCATCGTTAGCATAACAATAGCCCCAGCGGTCAAAACTGGTGCCGTGTGGGTTCGGGGCGTTCGCCGCGTGCGGTGTGATGGCAAAGGTGCGGGGATCAAAGCGATACATCCCCGAATCGCCGATGTTCAGGTTTTGCTTCCAAGGTGTCTCGTGATTGTGCACCAAG
>CAXBHV010000369.1:0-6533 GCA_963974855.1 uncultured Rhodopirellula sp.
GCTCAGCAGGTTCACAAGCACTTGGCGTAATCGATGGCTATCGCCAATCACCCGAACCATCGCTTGAGGATCGAGTAAGGAATTCAGTTTGATGTCCCTGTCTTCGAGACGTAGCGGCATACTTTGCAGCACATCATCAAAGAGTTGGCGAAGATCGAATGGGTGATGGTCTAATTCCATGCATCCTGCTTCGATCTTGGAAAAATCAAGCACATCGCTGATTAACTCCAGCAACACTTTGCCACTACTCTGACACGCGCTGACAAACCGGCGTTGGCGATCATCCAGCGGCGAATCGGCCAGCAGTTCAGTCATTCCGATCACGCCGTTCAGTGGCGTTCGTAACTCGTGGCTCATGCTGGCAAGAAATTCGCTCTTAGCACTGCTGGCACGCTCCGCTTCGATTTTTGCAGCAACCAGCGCCTGCTGATTTTCTCGCCGTTGACTAATGTCAATCTGAGTCGCAATGAAATTACAAAGCTCGCCGGTTTCATCGAAAACGGGATCAATCTTCAGATCGATCCAATGGCCTTCGCCCGACTTTTTATAATTGTAAATTTCAACGGCGATACTTTCTCGGTCAGCAATCTTTTGGCGAATGGTTTGGATCGTTTCTGGATCGGTATCGCGTCCAATAAGAAAGTCACCCGGTCTCCGTCCTACCGCATCCGCAGCGGCATATTCACTCATCTGAGTAAACGCTTCGTTCACCCATTCAATGCGACATTTCGCGTCCATGATGAAGACCGCATGTTGAGTCTTACTCGCGACCAACGACAATTTCGAAATTTGGCGATGTGAAAGCTGTAAAGCATCTTCGGCGCGTTTGCGCTCAACGAAGACCGCGATGGTGTCGGAAATGGAAGCGAGCGTTTCCAGTGTTGTGGCCTGCTGTGGCTGATGTCCAAACATTGCCAGCACGCCGACGACGTTGTTGCCCACAATCAGTGGATAGCCGGCGAACGAAACGACTGGCTCGTCAAATGCCCAGCGTGGGTCGTCAACTTCTAAGTCGCCTTGCCAGTCATTGGTCAGATAAACGACACCGCGTTCGGCGATATGTCCAACGCATGATTCGCCCACTGGGATCTGCGAGTGCCGTTCATCGAGTTGTTTATACAGCCCCGCACTGGCTTTCAGTTCCAGCGTATTTTCGGAGGATTTGACCGTCCAAATACGCGCCGACGCGACTTCCAGTCGATCGACCATCGCCTGACAGCACTCTTGTAGACCAGTATGCAGGTCGTTCGCTCGCGACAATGAACCGCCCACGTCGGCAGCAAGCAATGCCAATCGATTTCGTTCGGCGAGTATCTCTTCATTCTGTTTTCGTTCTGAAATATCACGAACGATCGTGACGAAACGAGCCGGTTCATTATGGGGTGCAATGTACTGCACAAACAAATCGACGGGGACATCACGCCCGTCTTTCCGCCGTACCACCGACTCGACGCGTTGCATCGTTTCTTCACCAGACATCACACTTGCGACCATGCATTGCAAATCGTCCGCAGACATTCCGACGTCGATATCCATTGGACCCATTTGGCACAGTTCCTCGGCGGAATAACCAAGCAAGTTTGTGGCACCTTGGTTCACATAGTAAAACCGAAGCGTATCGGGGTTGATCATGAATACGGAATCATGGGTCTGGTCAAGTGTGGTTTTAAATTGATTTAACTCAATTTCATGCTGTTTCCATTCAGTAAGGTCGACGTGACTGCCTACTAAGCGATTCGGGCGACTGTCGCCGTCACGGCACACGGTAAAGCAACGAGAGAGCACGTGAACGTAATGACGGTCTTTGTGCAAGATGCGACATTCGACCTCAAATTTCTCTAGTTCCCCTTGGATGTATTGATCAAGTTTTGTGGCAACATAGTTTCGCTCATCGGGATGTACCAATTGAATCGCCGCGTCGGCATCATCGCCGATGTCGTCGCGTTCATACCCCAGCATCGCCAGGAATCGTGGCGAGTAAAAGCATTTATTTGTCTCTAAATTCCACTCGAAAATGCCGTCATTACACCCGAGCATCAGCACATTAAACTGCTCGCGACTGACATCCAGTTCCTTTTCCAACGCGAGT
Organism: uncultured Rhodopirellula sp.; assembly: GCA_963974855.1. Classification (GTDB taxonomy): domain Bacteria; phylum Planctomycetota; class Planctomycetia; order Pirellulales; family Pirellulaceae; genus Novipirellula. The sequence continues at coordinate 2,090 of CAXBHV010000369.1, forward strand.
TGTTTCGCCAGCTGTTCTTCCGCATTTCGTTTAGCTTCGTTGAGATCGGCGGTTCGTCCCATCACCAACCTTTCAACGACTTCCGTTCTGCGGAACAGAAAGGCCACAAGAACGCTGAGCATTGCCGACGTCACGATTCCCAATAGCAAGATTGTATTGAAGGTCGAATCACGACGACTCGCGATGTAATCGGCGTTTGCGGTACAGTGCAATCTCCAAGTACGACCGGCGTGGTGCACGAACCCATCAAAATTGAGCGAAGCAGCGGTATCGTGGCCGAGGTTTTCTGGCGATTCACTCACTTCGGTTTGGTGCTCAACCAATCGTGTTGCATGATCGTAAATAGGAGGTTGATAACGCGGTGCCGTGTTCTCGGACAACTCGATCGAGATGCCTGCAGGAGTTAACGGTTCAAGTGCATTCTCGAGTACACGATCTAAACGCAATCGACCAACGATATATCCTCTTAGTCTGTCGTCAGGTTCCGGGTTTGCAGCAGCGACTCTCTTCTGCGGAATGGGGCACACCAGAAAAACACTCAATCCCGATCGATCATCCCCACTCGGCAAAGCAGGCGAAGCGGTAATGCGGTTCGAAGCGAGCGCAATCGCGAAGGACTCTCGCAATCGGGGATCTTCATTTAGATCTTCGCCGATTTCGAATCCAGAATAGTTAGCCGGAGATTTGAAAGTCACTGGCAAATAATCATCGCGGCGTGATGCTGGCTGCAGCTGAGCGTCCGAATCACGCTCGACAATTCCCATCGGTATCACCCAATCGCCACTTTCGTATTCCTGACGTTCCGAGTCGTCAATGTGGCGTACCCAAGCGATTTCATCAAATCCGACGCGTCTAGGATTCACCTCGTTAACGAAACGTCTAAATTCTCCGGGATTGACCGAATGTGAACTGATGTAAAGCGACTTGACGCTCCGAATTAAATCAATCGGTCGAGCCAACTCGGATTCAAACACAGCGATTCGCTCATTCGACGCGCGTCGAAATCCCTTTTCAATTGCTCTCTCGTCAAGAGAACGCATCACGTGATGCAGATAAGTGCTACCGAGTACTCCACCAACAAGCAGCAATAACGGCAGGTACCGAATCATAGCGCGGCTTTGCAGGATCGACGAAAAGACGGAACGTCCTGCGGCGAGAGTCATTGTCTTAGTGCCAAATGTCAACGGTGTCCCGACGACCTGTATCACGGTGGAAAAAAATCGCTGGCGTTTGCTAAGCCAGAAAGTCAAACATTTCAAGCGAACGATTGCAATTACCGCTTAATCTTAAAGCATTCTCGTTGGCGGTAGTACTGCATTTGCTGTGAAATGAGCAATGACTTTGCGAATCCGTAACTACAGCGGCACTGCGGTTTGGTTTTGTTGCTTCAACACCGGAACAAATTCAAGGCAACGATTTAATTCGTTACGCAGAACATCCACAAGGGCGACGAGCTGGTCGGTTTTTCCCGCATTGCCAGCCGTCTCGATGTCCAAGGCAATCGACTGTAATTCACGCGCGGCGAGAATTCCGGCGATTCCTTTTAGCGAATGTGCCGTCGCACCCACGCCATCGGTATCACCCTGGTCAATTTGCGACGAAATCTGTTCAAATCGCGCAACGCTGTCTTTCTCAAACGAATTGAGCAGCAATTCAGCAAACGCGAGATCGCCCATGCAGCGATCCATGAACTCTTTTTCACAGATTGGCGGATCGAGCGATTTGGGGCTTGCATCGTCCTGTGAACGACCATTTTCCGCTACTGCGATCGTGCCATCGATTTGCGCTAACCATTTTGCCACAATTTCGGTTAATTGTTGAGGACTAAACGGTTTTGCTAAATAATCGTCCATGCCTGCATCGAGACACCGTTGACGATCGCCTTTCAACGCATTTGCGGTAACTGCCACAATCGTTGACACCGTGGCGAGCTGTCCCGCAGATTCCATTTGACGAATTTCCTTCGTCGCGGTGAACCCGTCCATAATGGGCATTTGGCAATCCATCAGGATCAAGTCGTATCGTTTTGCCTTGATCTTTGTGATCGCTTCGACACCGTTGATGGCCGTGTCACATGACCAACCGCTTCGTGCCAGCACCTCAAGTGCGAGCATCTGGTTGATATCATTGTCTTCGACCAGCAAGATGTTTGCCGGTTGAGACGCGTTCGCGTTCAATGACATGGCTAAGATCTTCCAATGGCAGGGTAAAACGTGGGGATAACACGCCAACGCCGGTGCATCATCAAATTCATTCAGTTGCAATAATGTTTTTCTGATCAGTGCGATGACTTGATCACTGCTTGATTCTTCGCTTCACGCGTTGACGCTGGCTCATCATTAGACGCCACCCGGAGGGGAAGGTGAAGCTATACATAGGTTCAACGTTTTGTTGCTTGGGTTGTCACCGGATGCATAACAGATCATCGTCACACATTCCGCTGAGGGTAAATGAAAGTTCATTCATTTCTTGGCGACGGAATCTCGTCTTTTCCTGTTAATATCGATGAGAATTGGGGTTGAATCCCGCTCGCGATGTCGTACCGAACAAATAGGATTCCGTGCCGCGTCGTTTTTACATGTTCAAAAAAATGCACTTCTGGAACGTCTACACTCGACACTCTTACAAAACTTGCCTCGAAGATACCAGTGGAACGCATTGCCTCAGTGCGGTCCAACAAACGTAGATCACCATTTCCGTCACAGCCCCAATTAGGGAGCCGAAATCTCAAACAAAACGGAAATTCAACACTTTCGATCGTGTTTTGGCACTATTTTTCGTGCTGCTTTGTCACTCGGGGCGACAGATATGCCGGGAAAATGGATTGTCCGGGAATTTGGTGGACTGGAGATTCAACTAGCGCTTACGATGAAGGATATAGCAGTACGCAATGCTTTTGATCAACGGCGACGCGTTTGAGAAATATTGCAGGACGGATTCGCTACGCATTCTGAGGGGACGTCGCGAATCCGTGTCGAGTGTAAGCCTCGAAACGCGAGTGTGGCAAGACGTTGCGTCAAAAATGGTGAGATGGCGCTTCCTTGTTTTTTAATTGAAGGCACTACTGCCAGTTGGCGCTATCCGACAAAGATCAATAACTCTGCAAATCGTGAGGTAATCATGATCACATCATCCGAAGCAGGCTTGGCTGGCGTCGTCGCGGGAGAAACGGGCATCAGTACGGTGGGTAAAAAGGGATTCGGGTTGACCTACCGGGGGTATTCGATCGAGGATTTGTCCGAACACGCGTCTTTCGAAGAAGTCGCATGGTTATTGCTACATGGCGAGCTGCCGATGTACGAGCAATTGGTGGCGTTTTCGGAGGATCTGCAAAGTCGCAGGTCGCTTCCCGATCGACTAAAACAGATTCTCGAAATTCTGCCTCGCACGACACACCCGATGGATGTTTTACGCACGGGCTGTTCGGTGTTGGGGTGCATCGAACCCGAGGAATCACCCGAGCAACAGTACGAAATCGCGATGCGATTGTTGGCTTCGTTTCCGTCGATGCTTTGCTATTGGCATCACTATCACCACAGCGGCGATCGAATCGAGGTTCAAACCGACGACGACAGTTTAGCGGGGCACTTTCTTCATCTGCTTCACGGAAAACCCGCTGGGGAACATCTTTGCCGCGCTCTCGATGTGGCGATGATTTTGTACGCTGAACATGAGTACAACGCCTCGACGTTCGCTGCACGAATTACTGCGTCGACAATGTCGGATCTGTACTCGGCTATCACCACCGGCATTGGCACGCTGCGTGGTCCACTGCATGGCGGTGCAAACGAAGCATCAATGGAATTAGTCGAAGCATTCGTCAACGCGGATGCGGCGGAGCAAGGAGTAATGGACCAGCTTGCGGCCAAGAAAAAGATCATGGGTTTCGGCCATCGCGTCTACAAGACGGTTGACCCACGATCCGATGTGATCAAGCGCTGGTCACAAACGCTCTGCGATGAAACAGCGTTAATGCCACTGTACGAGATTTCCGAGCGGATCGAAGCGGTGATGCGACGAGAAAAGGGATTGTTTCCCAACCTCGATTTCTATGCTGCAACGGTGTTCCATTGTCTCGGCATTCCGACGTCAATGTTTACGCCCTTGTTTGTCTTTTCACGCACGGCCGGTTGGTCCGCTCATGTGTTTGAACAACGCGGCAACAACCGACTGATTCGCCCTGCCGCCGAGTACAACGGTCCCGGCCCAAGAGTCTTCGTACCGATCAACGAACGAGCATAACACTGAGAAATGTGGGATAGGCTCCCAGGCTGTCATCAGCACGGTGTCGGTTTCGGTTAGCGAAATTCGCCAAAAGTTTGGCCTACATGGCTCGTAGCGAAACTCGCCAAGAGTTTCGGCGGTGAGGTTGGAGTGCAGCAATCAAGGACCATGAAATACAATGAAGTGTTCCGTAACCACAGCTAACAGTCGGGGCTACTTG
>CAXBHV010000370.1:0-6533 GCA_963974855.1 uncultured Rhodopirellula sp.
CCAGCATGAAGCTGATCAAGCAGGAGCGTTCGGAGCAACTGGCCGCCGCACTGCTACGACTGCTCGACGACGAACGGTCAGCCGTCGTTCTAAAACACTTTCACGAATGGTCCGTAGCTGAAATCGCTCTGCACCTCGGACGGACGCCGGAGGCGGTGGCAGGATTGCTGCGGCGAGGCTTGAAGAAGTTGCGACAGCATTTACGAGAGGAAGCTTGACGATGCCAAGCGATGTACAAGTTAATGAACAAGGCGAGGGCGAACGCGAGCGACAACTCGATGCGATCATCGCCGAGTACTATCGACTCGCCGAAGCGGCAGAAGTTGCCAATCAAAACGAATTTATCCAACGCAACCCAGACTTTGCCTCCGAGCTAAAGGATTTCTTCGCGGACGCCCGATTGCTACACCAGCATGACCCCTCCGATCCAACACTAACTTTGGTTGGTCCCACGATCGCGATGAACAAGTCGCGGACCGCGAAGCCTGCCGCGGGATCGGTCCTGCGGTACTTCGGCGCGCATGAAATCCTCGAGGAGCTTGGTGCTGGCAGGATGGGCGTTGTTTACAAGGCTCGCCATGCAAAGCTGAGACGGATCGTGGCGCTCAAGATGATTCGCTCCGCAGAGTTCGCAAACTCATCGGATGTACAGCGATTCGAAGTCGAAGCCAAAGCTGCAGCGAGGTTGTCGCACCCGGGGATTGTTTCGGTTCATGAAGTCGGAATGCACGATGGGCTACACTTCTACACGATGGATTTTGTGGAAGGCGGTAATCTGTCTCAGTTGCATCGAGACGAGCCGGTCCCTGCAAAACAAGCGTCGACGCTCGTGCGGAAGTTGGCGGAGGCGATGCATTACGCTCACTTACAGGGAATCGTGCATCGCGACCTGAAACCCGCGAACATTTTGTTAACCGCAGCAGGTGAACCGAGAATCACGGACTTCGGACTAGCGAAACGCGTTCGCGACGACGACGAGTCCCATGTACTCACGATGACCGAAAGTGGTCAGATTCTCGGTACTGCCGGATATATGTCTCCGGAGCAAGCTTCGGGAAAATCGCGTATGGTGGGTCCGTCATCGGATGTCTATTCACTCGGTGCGGTGCTCTACGCCCTGCTAACAAGTCGTGCTCCCTTCGTCGGCGAAACCCCGTCTCATACGATCATGCAAGTGCTTCAAAATGAGCCGCTATCACCGCGAAAGCTCAACCCAAGTGTTCCTCGTGATCTCGAAACGATTTGCCTCAAATGTTTGGAGAAAGAACCGCACAAGCGATACGGTACAGCCCAATTATTAGCGGACGACCTGGGGCTATTTCTGGAAGGAAAGCCAGTCATGGCCCGTCCCGTTAACAAGGCATCAAAAGCATGGAGTTGGGCCAAACGAAACCCGTGGATTGCGGCAACCTTACTTTTGATTGTCCTTTCCGGTTTGGGTGGTCTCTATTCGGCATTCGAGCAGTCACGACTCAGGGCGATCGCAGATCATAACTTAGCGGCCTCCGAGGAGGCGTTGAGGGTTTCGCAGTGGAACGTCTACAAGACGCGTTTGTTTCCGATGCTGGCCGCCTACCGCGAAAAGAACTTCGGGCAACTTGAAAAATTACTTGAAGAGTCAGTTCCGCGCGACAAAGAACCCGATTTTCGCGGTTGGGAATGGTATTTTTTTGAAAATCAGGTGTCGCGCCGTTCACGCAAACTATTAGCCGGCGCAGGGCCGTGGTGCTCTGTGCAGTATTCGGATAATGGCAAATATGTCGCACTTCGCCGCGTGGATGGAAACATCGACATTCTTGACGGCACTTCGCTGAATGTGATTCAACACATTCCCGGCGAAACTCAGAGACATTTGGCCTGGCAACCTCAAGGGACCTTGCTAGCGGTCCCGCAAGGATTGGACAGCGTTGAAATCTGGGACATAGCCCAACGCAAACGCACGGTAACACTTCCGGCTGAAAACGACTCGATACGGACCGACAGTCGTGGCGTCGCCTGGAGCCCCGATGGGACTCAAGTCGCGGTAGGCGGGACTGGGAAGATCAACCTGTTTAGTGCTTCAGGTAAACATTTAAAGAAGCTGACTTCGATTCCCACAGTGGCCAAGCAGTTAGATTGGCATCCAAATGGAAAGTTCATTGCAGTCGCTGGAAGTTCTTATCTTGCGGTTATCGATATTCCATCGCATACCGAAGTCTGGAACAAATTCCAAAGCCGCGTTGAAGTTTTCGATATCGAGTGGAATCCGCAAGGCACCCAACTCGCGGCAGCCTGGAACTGGCCTGCTAATCGAATAAAAGTATATGAGCTTGATGGTACAGAGCGAGCCTTTCCCCATTTACAGTATAGCCCCCACGCTTTGGCTTGGAGTAACGATGGAAGCTCCATTCTTTCCGTGGGACAGGAGACCTATTTTTGGAATGTTGCTTCTGGCACAGCGGATCGAAGCTTAAAAGTCCATGGAAGCCCTGTCGAGGCAATGGACTGGAACGAATAGTCTATCACCCAGATGGTACTCGAATCGCTGTCGGAGGGCACAGCGGCACGATCACCTTTCTTGATGCGAAAACCGCGAAAACCATACGAACGATGCAAGTTCATATTGGTCTATGGATAAAAACCGCGTCTGGTGATCTCACAGAAGGTAAGTCGCTCCATGTACAAACGCCTGAGGAAGCATTGGCTCAAGCCCTTTCGTCTGTAGGACTCCAAGCATCGCCGATTGCAAACAGGAAGTTGCAGCACGGTGCACCCGCATCAGCGATTGAGCGCCAGATCAAAAATGCTGGAGGAGCGATGGATGCGACCGGAGCATTTGTTACATCGGCAACATTGCTTGAGCTGCAAGAAATTCAAGACCAGCTCAAAGATCAGTCGTATTATGTTCAATCGCTGCGAATTTCCCATCAAGGGGATGACCTCCGCTTCACAGCATGTTGGCGAACACAGAAAGCAACACGGCTCGAACTTGAGCTATCGAAATCGGAACTCGTCAGCGTGATCCAAAGCATGACTCTGGAAGGCTACCGCGCAATCGACATTGGCGGTTACTGTTCGGAACGTTTCGAGGACACTGACGCGAAATATTGGGTAATTTGGGAATCCGCATCAGAAGCCAACCAGAAACAGATTGTCCGAATTGCACTTGATAATGATGAGCGCGTGAAAATCTTTACCGAATTACGCGGTGACCACCACCCGATTGCCAGGCAGGCTTTCTTCGATAGCCAAGACCAAATACGCTTCTGTGAAATTTGGGAGCCTACCGATAAAGATAACTCACCACTTTGGGCAATATTCACACAACCTCCTGAAAGAATGCCCGAGCAGTTCTTCGCTTTCAAACATATTCAGTGCCAATCGGTAGACATGGCTCAGTCCAAGATTTCACTCGACAAAATGATGAGTGTGGAATGGCGGAATGTCGCCGAGACTTCCGACTTTAAAGTTCTTCATAGCCTACCGCAAGAAATACTGATAAGTGCTGGCCGCGAACTATTGGCCCAAGGATTCGAGCCAATTTCCATGTGTGTTTCTGACGGTGCCAGCGGGAATCAGCACTGCGCGGCAGTTTGGCGCCGGCAAAAGCATTGATGTGGCAGTTCGTCTTCATCGCGGCGTGTTTACCAGTTCTATGTAAGGCATTTTCCAGTTTCTAGCGTTCTCAGATTTGCGTCGGCAATGGACCGTACATGTGGACCTTGTGTTTGACGAGCGGTGAGAAAAAAGCATTTACGAGCGAAACAAGGGATTAGGGGATTTAACCATCGTGGTGATCGTTGACGCTGTATCCCAAAGCACACGTCGAGTCGACGAGGGCGAAAATTTCGACACTTCTCGGTAACCGCCACCAAAAAACGTTCGTACCAAGGCTACTGCCTTGGTACGCACTGCACCAAAGGCTACGCCTCTTCCGTCATGTTTTAGCAGATGGAGCCTGCAAGGCAGTGGGTAACTAGGCGGGAGCCTGGTTACCAGAAAACCGGATGAACTTAGGGAGCTTAGCACTAGTCCCCAAGCGGCTAATGGGATTTCACCCAATCATTCCTGCCCAACTTCTTTGTCAACTGTCACGGTGTCAACGTTCTCTCATCATCGCACGACGATGGATGGCGTTTGCTTCTATTCAGCGGCAGGGCGCACCTGCCGCTTGATGTTGAATTATGCGTAATGATTCGACTACGGATTCATGCCAATCAGTGTCACCAGTTCCGCATCGGAGTAGAAGGGTATGTTGTCGTCAAATTTCCTATTCAAATTTTCAATCAGCTCATTCGCCAACAATCCATTGGAGACTGCGGTCGGATGAATGGGGTCGGCAAAAATCGCGGCCCCGAATCCAAATGCGGGTGGCGGAGTGAGCGGAACGCCGAGAATGGTGGGCGGGTCAAGGGCGACTTCCGTTAAAACATCAGCGATGTCAAGAATCACGACGTTTCGCGATCGCCCCAGTGCTCGAATCGTTCCGTTGAGTCGTTCGATGTGTAGTCGCACATTTTTTTGTGATTTCGCATCCAATCCATACGACAATACATAGGGCGTCAACGTGACATCGGGGATGGTCCAGATCACGACGTCGGCCTTTCGGTCTACAAACCGCAATACCATGAGACTGCTCAGCAGGTTGCATCGAATGTCATTGGCGAACCTGTCGGCGGACTTGCTTTTTCCCGGTGGAGCCGCCGCAAAGGAGAACAAGATTTCCTCGGTGAGCAGGTCGTTGCCACCAGCTTGCAAACTGATCAACGTTGCCGGCGACGACGTGCCCTGCAGTCGAGAGAGTGCATACGAAAGCACCTGATCCAATACCTGCGATGAAGTCGATCCTAGGACAGCGTAGTTGGTTAATTGGTCGGTTTCTGCGGCAGCTTTGTTAAACACGGCTTCAAACGGATCGGCACCATAAATTTCAGGGTCGGTCCCGAATAGCAAGAAAAGACTGTCGTTGTCAGTCAAACTGTCGCCGAAAGCGACCGATTGAGTCGTATCAACCTGCGACCAAACCGTCGCCGGGCAAAGGAGTAAGGGGAGGAGCATCAACAATAAGCGGTTGAGATTCAGCGTTGCTCGCGACATAAGTCACCTTTGAGTAAGAGAGGAAATGGACTCTCTTTCTTAAGGCTCCAGCTACCGACATCTCAACCGCTGCAAATCACTATTTCTTGTGTATTGAATAAAGAATTCATCGCGGTGATCGTTGAAGTTGGATGCCTGCGATCCGACCTGAGTCAGTTGCCATCGCAGGTTCGTCGCCAACAGGAGTCGCTGCAGGACGGGGCGTTTCGGAATCGACGAGAGTGCTGTCGCGCCTACGGCACTTTGAAATAGCGCAACTTCAAAACTTGCGCGTCGGGTTATGAAACCCCGTAAAACACTGACAATAAATGCCCCCTTTTGCGTGACGGACAAGAGTGCCCGTTTTACATTGATTGTAAAAAGGCTCTAGTGAGCTTCGTCCGATTTATTCGGGGCCTTCGAGGAATCCGCCTCGGTGACATCGAAAAACTCGGCCAGCAATTTCGGGAGCTTCTCACCTCTTGCTTCCATTGACACGATGTTTCCCTCACGGTCTACCAAAACGGCAGTGGGAATCGCGGTAATCTCGTATCGCTTGCTCATCGATTCTGTCTCCTCCGCATCCCCATCGTAGATCGATGGCCAAGGAATCTCGGCACTCTCGATGCACTCTTCTGCTTTCGTTCGGTCACGGTCCAAGCAGACTCCGACGACCTCGAAACCGTGCGAATGGAACCTTTCATATTGCTGCTTGACGTTGGGAATTTCGCGGAGACACGGGCCGCACCCAGTCCTCGAGCGAAAAGGTGTTGTTCGTAATACAGCCGACGCAAAAAGGTGAGGTCAAGACTTGTCGGGCTTTTGAACCTTCCAACTTTTAGGCAGTAAGTCAAAGTGTATCGATTTTGTTGGCCGCTTTGGCACTAGCGGCGTGTTGACTCAGTGAACTGTGACACGTGAGCGACCAAGCCTTGTGCCCAAACGTAGTACCGTCAGGCATTCTTGATGGTTAAAATGATGCGCTCGGCGGCTAAAGCCTGTACACCAACAGCTCGGTCCGAGAATGCTGGTGTCCAGGCTTTAGCCGCCTTATCACTGAATCCGCGATTTTTCGCTCGACATATGCTTCACAGTGTAGGGCCAAGCGGCGGAGGGATCAGACCGAATATTTCATTGTCGCTGACTACCGGTGGGGGAACCCAACCACGTGTTCACTGAACGCACCATTGCGTCGGAGTCGCACGAATAGGGTTCCCTTTCCATCTCGCGCCGACTCGATCAATGCGGCCAAACGCTTACTTGATTCGGGCTTCACTCCATCGACCTCAATGATCTGATCCCCCACTAGTAATCCAGCCCGCGATGCAGGGCTGTCAGGATAAACGTGTGTAACATGGAACGTCCGATCAACTGATCGTCCCCTAATCCCCAGTACCCAGCGAGGCATCGTTTGAAAGCCGGCCTGCACAACGACAGGAACTTTGTTAGCCGCGACGGAATTCACTGGATTCGAAGAC
>CAXBHV010000371.1:0-6532 GCA_963974855.1 uncultured Rhodopirellula sp.
CGCGATCAACAGCGTGAACTCATCAGTATGGTCCAGCGGGATGGGGGGATCCGGGTACAACTGATTGAGTCGCTGACGGACGCGGTCGGCTCGTTCCTGTTTCTTCACTTTTTCGTTATCCTGCATTGGCGAGCCCGTTTGGACTCGCTCGTAAATTACGTTTGCTGTCTTTTGAGGGAACTTCTACCATCTCTGGCCCCCCGCGTCGAGGAATTGCTTGATGGATCGAGATGACCGCGTTCGGAACAAATCCAGATCGCTGGCCGGATCTTTCGCCGCCCGTACTCTGACCTCCTCGTCAGCTTGGGCCCCCTTACAAAACCCGCTGTATCGCGCGTTTTGGTTCGCCTCGCTGGCGTCGAATCTTGGCACCTGGATTCACGAAGTGGGTGCGGGTTGGTTGATGGCCAGTCTGGACCCTTCACCCGAAATGGTCGCTGCCGTGCGAACCGTGATGGCAGCCCCGATCATTTTCTTAGCCATTCCCGTGGGCGTGTTGGGCGACCGTATCGACCGGCGGCGAATGTTGATCGGTACTCAATTTGTGCTGTGTGCATGCACGGCAACGCTGGCTTCGCTGACGTTTAGCGGCATGATCACAGCCAAGTTGCTGCTGGTGTTCACGTTTGTGATTGGCTTGGGCATGGTCGTGCACGTTCCCATCTGGCAAGCGTCAATCCCGGAACTTGTGCCAAAGAATCAGCTCGCCCGCGCGGTGGCACTGGGCAGCATCAGCTTCAATCTCGCTCGTGCGGTGGGCCCCGCCTTAGGCGGTATCTTGATTGCGATGGCGGGAGTGTGGACCGCGTTTGCGATCAACGCATTGTCGTTTGCCGGAGTGTTGACCGTTTTACTGTCATGGAAACGAGCACGTCGTGAATCTTCACGCGGGTTGTCGTTTCGCTTGTCAATGTATCAAGGCCTCCGCTATGTCGCCAAAACCGTAGCGATGCGGCACACGATTCTCGGGGTCGTGTTGTTCGTGTTACCCGGCAGCGCGTTATGGTCGCTGTTGCCATTGGTGGCGAAACAGCATCTCGGTTGGGGCGCCAGTGGGTTTGGTTTCTTGGTGGGCTGCGTCGGTGTCGGAGCGGTGTTTGCCGCTTGGACGTTGCCTCATTTCCAGCGTCGTCGTGGCGCCGACCAAACAATTGCCATCGCGATGGTGGGGTTTGCGATCGGCTTGGCCACGCTCGCCAATACCACCGAGACGTTCATCGTGTGCGCCGCCACACTGCTGATGGGTGCGACCTGGATGATGACGCTGACGACATTTAATTCCACCGCTCAGATGACGCTTCCTGCTCGGATGCGAGCCCGCGGCATGGGATGCTACTTGACGGCGATGGCGTTTTCGATGACCACCGGATCGATTCTATGGGGACAGATCGCCGAAGCGTCGTCGATCTCAATGGCACAAACGACCGCAGCCGCGATCATGACGATCACGGCTGCAGTGAGTTTGTTATTTCGCGTCGGCGATACCTAAGCGAACGTGTAACCTTCTTCGCCGTGGTCGGTGATATCCAGACCACGTTGCTCGCTCTCGGCGTGAACGCGAAGTCCGATCACAGCATCGATCAGTTTCAACAGAATCAGACTGCCGATACCTGCGAACGCGTAGGTCACCAAGATGGCAACAATCTGGCCGATCAACAAACTAGGGTCACCACTTTCGATCAACCCTAATTTTTTGTCCCCCGCGATATTCCAACATTCTCGCGTTGCAAAAACGCCAGTTAATAATGCACCGAGCGTGCCACCTACACCGTGGACGCCAAACGCATCGAGTGCGTCATCGTATCGCAACGCGTGTTTCAGCTTACTACAAGCAAAGTAGCAAACGATTCCCGCCAGAGCGCCCATCAACAGTGCGGGCATCGGCTGTACAAAGCCAGCGGCAGGCGTAATGCAAACCAATCCAGCGACCGCGCCGCTGCTCGCGCCTAGAACCGTAGGTTTCTTTAAGATGCACCATTCGGTCATCACCCAAGCTAATGCACCCGCCGCAGCAGAGAAGTGAGTGACGGCAAACGCACTGCTGGTCAATTCATCGGACAGCAATTCGCTGCCCGCGTTGAAGCCGAACCACCCGACCCACAGCATCGCTGCGCCCAAGGCCGTGAAAGTAAGATTGTGAGGTTGGATCGGTTCTCGTAAATAACCCATGCGAGGCCCGATCAACAAGGCGGCAACCAACGCGGAAATTCCGCTACTGATGTGAACCACTGTGCCTCCGGCAAAGTCCAATGCTCCGCCCGCAAATGCATGTTCTGAGTCATATGCCAAGATGCCGCCGTCCCAAACCCAGTGACATAGCGGACAATAAATTAGCAGTCCCCACAAAACGGAGAAGGTCGCCATCGCGCTAAACTTCATTCGCTCGGCGAACGCACCACAGATCAGTGCGGGAGTGATAATAAAAAACATGCCTTGAAACAGCATGTGGGTGAGCATCGGAATCTGAATATCGGCATGGTACATGGGAGTAACCGGACCACCGGCGGCATCGCTCCAGTAGCGCTGGACGCCGTTCATGAACAGATAGTCAAAGTTGCCGATCCAAGCACCGGACCCGCCAAAGGACAACGAGTATCCGACCACAGCCCACAGCACGGTCATCATGCCCATCAGAAAGATGCACTGCATCAAAATACTGAGCACATTTTTGCGGCGAACCAGACCGCCGTAGAACATGGCCAAACCTGGTGCGGTCATAAACAGCACCAACGCACAACTGGTCAACATCCAAGCATTGTGGCCGGCCAGAGCGGCGGCGGCGATTTTTTCTTCCAGCTCGGCTGTGGTTGCGGAGGCCGCACCGGCAGTCGCTACATCCTGAGTGAGCGGTTCGCTGCTGGAAAGGGTTCCGGAGCTTTCCGAAACAGCCTCTTCCGCAACAACAACTGCGGCCCCGTCATCTTGCGCCACCACGATTGAACTGGGTTGGGCGGCGAAAGACAGCAACGCCAAAAAACCCCCGATAAGTAATGTCTGCTTCACCGTAATCATCCTCTAAAATTGCTTGCCACCGAAACAACGCCCCGCGCACGAGGAATCTTGATCGCGTATAAGTCAGGCCGCCTTTGTTCCCATCCGAGAATGGGACACCTGTTTAACGCAAAGAAGCGTCGTCAATTGAAACGCGGTGCCTCCCGCCGGCACCTAATTAGAACATAAGGATAATGCGTGTAAGCGTCTGCTAGAAGCGTAGGGAATCGCCCCCCGGGGATTTAACCCCCTTCGGAATCACTAAGCACGGCCATGAACGCCTTTTGGCTAATTTCGACATTGCCAATCGCCTTCATTCGCTTTTTGCCCTCTTTTTGCTTCTGCAGCAGCTTACGCTTTCGCGTAATGTCACCGCCGTAACATTTAGCTGTCACATTTTTTCGCATTGCTGAAACGGTTTCACGGGCGATCACGCGGCTTCCAATCGCGGCTTGTACCGCGACTTCGAACATGTGGCGTTCAATTTCAGCTTTCAATTTCTTGACTACCGCTCGGCCGCGGCGATCCGCATCCGCGCGGTGACACACGACGCTGAGTGCATCGACGCGGTTGCCATTGACCATAATGTCCATTCGAACAAGGTCGGCCGGTTCATAGCCCACCATCTCGTAATCGAGCGTGCCGTAGCCTTTCGTACAGCTTTTGATTTTGTCGTGCAAATCATAGACGACCTCGGCGAGCGGGATGTCATAAGTCAACATCGCGCGTTGAGCCCCGAGGTACTCTTGTGACTTTTGGATCCCGCGACGCTCTTGGCACAGCTTCATGATCGCGCCGATGAACTCGTTTGGCACGATCACGCTGCAGCGAACGATCGGTTGACGGAATTCTTCGATGTCGCCGGGGTCCGGAACATCTTGCGGTTTTCGGATCATTAGGGTCTCGCCCCGCTTATTCACCACTTCGTAAGTCACGTTGGGTGCGGTTTGCACCAAGTCAACATCCGATTCGTTCTCCAAACGCTGCTGGACAATTTCCATGTGCAACAGCCCAAGGAAACCACAGCGGAATCCGAACCCGAGTGCTTCGCTGGTTTCAGGTTCAAATTCGAAGCTAGGATCGTTGATCGCTAACTTTTCAAGTGCATCACGCAGTTCCGTGAAGTCTTGACCGTCGCTGGGGAATAATCCGCAATAAACCATCCGCTTTGGACGCAAGTATCCTGGCAGCGGTGCCACAACTTCTTTGCCTGCAGGGCCGACAGTGTCGCCGATGTGCACATCACCAAGACTCTTGATGTTACAAATCAAGTAGCCAACCTGGCCCGCTTTGAGTTCTTCACAAGACTCTCGCGCGGGGGCGAATCGCCCCAATTCGATCACATCGTGAACCGATCCGGCACGCAGGAAGCGAATCTTTTGCCCCTTGCGAACAGTTCCGTTCATCACGCGGATGTAAGTGATCGCGCCACGGAAATCGTCATAGTTGGAATCAAACACCATCGCTTGAAGCGGAGCATTCGCATCGCCCGTCGGTGCTGGGATTCGCTCGATAATCGCATCAAGCAATTCGTCGACGCCCACGCCCGTTTTTGCACTTACGCGCAGACAATCATCGGGATCGGTTCCCAACGAGTTCATCATTTCTTCGGCAACTTCGTCAGGCCGTGCATTCATCAAGTCGATCTTGTTGATCACCGGAATGATCTTCAAGTCATGCTCCATTGCCGCATAGGCATTGGCCACCGTTTGCGCTTCGACACCTTGGAATGCGTCAACCAACAGCAGCACGCCTTCGCAACAGGCCAACGACCGTGAGACTTCGTAGTGGAAGTCGACGTGACCGGGAGTATCGATCAAGTTCAATTCGTAATCTTTGCCGCCGCGTTTAAAACGCATTGTCACCGCACGCGCCTTGATCGTGATTCCGCGTTCACGCTCGAGCGCTAAATCATCAAGCAATTGCGACTTCATTTCACGCAGCGTGACTGTGCCGGTATGCTCGAGCAATCGATCGGCTAGCGTGCTCTTGCCGTGGTCAATGTGGGCGATAATGCAAAAGTTACGAATGTGGGCTGACATATTGGTTCTTTGGCCGTGTGCGGCCGAGGTACGAAACTGATTTGTACAAAACGACGTGAGAAGCCTATTTCTTTGTGCCGTGATCTTTGTTGTATTGTCGACGGGCGTAACCGGCTACTCCTAGATATCCCGCGTCACCACCAAGCGAAGCGAACGTAATTGTCGTTCCTTCAAAGACGTTCTCGAAGGTGCGAAGGCGGAATTCCTCCGAGATTCTGGACAAAAACCGTTTGCCGATACAGCAATTTGTCCCGCCAAAGTTCATGGCGCCACCGAGCACCACAGAACCGGGGTCAAGGGTATGAATTAGGGTCGTTAAACCGATCCCCAACCAGCGGGCGGTTTCATCGACAATTTCCAGCGCCAGCACGTCGCCGTCTTTGGCGGCTTCGTAAACACGTTTCGCAGTCAATTCGCTATCGCCGCCACCGAGCAGACCGCTGAGCGAACTTTTGGCCCCTTCGGTCAATCGTTGCCGAGTCCGCTGAACCACCGCACTGGCCGACGCATAAGCTTCGAGTTGACCGCGTCCGCCGCCCCACACACACAACCGAGCCGTGGGAGACGGATCGACGATGATGTGACCGCATTCGCTGCCGAAACTGTTCGTGCCATTGACCAATTCACCATCGATAATAATCCCGCCACCGACACCGGTGCCGAGCGTCAAAAGCAACATCGATTGGTCATTCCGCCCGCTGCCGAGCCAAAATTCGCCATAGGCCGCCGCGTTGGCGTCGTTCAAGAACGAGACGGGACGCTCGAGCATTTTTCCAATCGAATCGCGGATCGGAAAGTCCCACCAACTCGGCAGCTGAGGCGGCGCGACCAGGTAGCCGGTGGAAAGATCCATCGGTCCGGGAGCCCCCAATCCGACGCGTCGCACTTTGTCCGAGATGCCAAGTTGGCCCTCGATGTCTTGAATCACCGCCGCAATTCGCTGCGTGGCCGCAGTAGGGCCTTCGGATTCACGCGTCGGCAGTCGCTCGAAAGCCAATGTGTGACCCTCGTCATCGACCAACCCAATCTTGATCGAGGTGCCACCGATATCGATGCCCCAGAAAAAGGGAGCCGAGGCATCGGAAATCGGGGTAATGGTCGGGGTATCAGACATGGGACGATCGCGTGATAGTTGGAATTCGCTGTTCGCAGGGCAGTATAAGAAGGGGGACAAATTGCCACAACGGATAACTTCCCCCCGCAACCCATGATCCCACGTGCAAGCGGCGGGTTTCAATCAAGATGCCCATCACAGTGGTGAGCTGTGCGCCGTAAGGCACCAGGTAATTTCAATTTCACCCTCCCTTCTGGGAGGGTCGGCCGCAAGGATGCGGCCGGGGAGGGCTGGTGAAACCAAGAGTGCACGATCAATTCCTAACACAGCGAGCCCCACCGGTGAGCCGGCTACCGCCGACTCTGACCTCCCCAAAAGGCAACGCTGTGAAGCATTTTCTCGTAGCTACCTTCGCCAGAAGGTGGTGATTCGTATTGGCCGGCAA
>CAXBHV010000372.1:0-6530 GCA_963974855.1 uncultured Rhodopirellula sp.
TCGGTCCAACCTGGACGAGGCTGCGCGAGCGGATATTCCGCGGTGGCTTCGGCAACAATTTTCCCATCGGCTTGAATCAGCAGCGTTTTGGTTCCGCTGGTTCCAATGTCGATTCCAAGGTAGTGGCTCATGAGGATTCCAAAGAAAAGTATCAAAAACGGTCTCGAACAGCTGCCCAATATAATGCGTATACGGCGTTAGCCAAACGGCAGACCTCGAACGAATTCTTCTGCTATCTTGCTTTTCTCTCGACTCATTCGTTTTCCCGATCAACCCGCAAAGTAAACACCGTGGCTGAATCTCGACACGTGATCAAACTGAATCGACGCCAGCTACTCGTCACGGCCACCGGAGCTGCGTTGACATTGCCCGGTTGTACATCACGTCCCGAGGCCGATTCACAGCCGACCGCGTCTCGCAGTGATGTCCCGATCCGCATCGCAATGGTGGGAACGTCCGAAGAGGCCGATATTGTCTCGCGATCTTGGTCCTCGATCGATGAACAAACTCTGGCAATCACCACGATTCCGCTGCCTCGCGGCGATGCAGAACGCCAGGCGATGGATCGGTTGATTGCCGAAACGGGCAAAAGCGATCTGGTCATCTATCCGCTGTTGGCGGTCCCGGAAATGGTTCATGCCGAAGCCATCGTGCCGATTAGCGAAGAACAATTTGACGCGATGCAAGCCGAAACGGGCGAACTCTACTCGGCGGTTCGCAACGGGGCCGCTCGCTACGCCGACGAATTTGTTGCGATGCCGATGGGCGCCAACCAACCAGCACTGCTCAGCACCGCAGAAGTCCCGCCGCTATCGTCCTGGGATGACTACGACCGCTGGGTCAGCAAAGATCTGAACGGTAAAGCGAGTGAACCACTCGCCGCAGGCTGGGCAGCATCCATGTTCTTGTGGCGAGCCGCGTCGACCATTTCCCGAGGCTGGTTGTTCAGTCGCAATGATTTAACGCCCACTCTCAACGAGGAAGCTTATGTCGATGCGTTGCAGCAGATGATCAAAACCGCAGCACATTATCCCGCCGCCCGGCAATCCCCCACTGAAATTTGGTCATCGATCCAGAGTGGGGAATTGATGGGGGGAATCGGTTTTGCGAAGAACAATTCGACCGACGAATCCGAAGTCAGCGTCAGTAATTTGCCGGGCACCGACGACAAAAATCGTCTGCTCTTGGACCCGTATTCTCCCGTTATCTCGCTTTCGGCAATGTGCCGACAAAGTGCCGTTTCGAAACGGCTGATGGATTGGATCAGCGGAGGCGATGGCAGCGAGGCGATCCGCCGGCAAATCACGGGTGTGACCACGACCCGAGCGATGGTGCAGTCCGAAATCGCGGCCGAACCACGTCGCCAAAGTGCCTATGAAAGCTGGTTGACTCAGCGGCTGCGGACGCCAGTGACGCTGCCGCCGTTACAGCTGTTCAGTGCAGGCGAATACTACAGCGTGCTCGATTCCGCAGTGATCGAGGCAATTGAGGGGAAAACCGAGGCAAAATCGGCACTCGATCGGGTGGCCAAGCAGTGGGACGCCATCACCGAGCGAGTGGGCCGCGAAAAGCAATTGTCGGCCTGGCGACGAGCCCAAGGATTGCGTGCCTGAGCCAGCTGCAACTCCCCCGCGATTCCTATTACAATAATGTGGGATAGGCTTCCAGCGTGTTGTAGCATCCCACGTAAGCGAAAGTCGCGAGGACTTTCGTCCCCCATGCCTCCACCGAAAACTTTGGCGATTTTTCGCTACGAAAAGACCATGCTGCCATGACAGGCTGGAAGCCTATCCCACATTCCTCGTAGCGAAAGTCGCGAAGACTTTCATTCCCCATGCCTCCACCTGAAGACTCTTGGTGATTTTTCGCTGCGAAAAGACCATGCCTGCCGTGACAGGCTGGAAGCCTATCCTACATCCCTCCCTTCCGAGCAGACCTCACCGATGACGCTCCGTTTTCCCGCCTCGCATGGCATGCTTGCCATCGCCTTGATTACTTCGACGCATTTGACAGCTGCATTTGCCGATTCGCCTTGGCCGCAATTTCGTGGTGCTTCGGGTGATGGCATCGTCAGCGGTCAATCGATTCCGCTGCACTTCAGTGAAACGGAAAACGTGACTTGGAAGACAGAGCTGCCTGGAAAAGCGTGGTCGTCCCCTGTGATCGCCGATGGCACGATTTGGTTGACCACCGCGATCGAGAACATGCCCAACGAGGATGAGCGAATTGCGTTACTCAAGCAGAAAGACGTTGAGGCAAAGAAATTCAATCAAGTCGCGATCGCAAAGTCGATCTCACTGAAACTGCTGGCGGTCGATTTCGCGTCCGGCAAGCTTCGACACACGATTGACCTCGCGGAAATTGAGGCTCCTGATCCGATCCATTCGCTCAACAGCTACGCCTCGCCCACTCCGGTGATTGATGGCGAACATATCTATTGCCACTTTGGAACCTTTGGGACGTTTTGCGTCGATCGAACGAACCGCCAGATCGTGTGGAGTCGCACACTACCGCTAGAACACGGAGTCGGTCCCGGTAGTTCACCGTTCATCTTCCGCGATCGCCTCGTGCTGATCCAAGACGGAATGGATCGTCAATACGTCACCGCACTGGACAAAGCGACCGGCGAAACGTCGTGGGAAACCGACCGTCCTGAATTGGAAGCTCCCAGTGGCGAGATGAAAAAGTCGTACTGCACTCCGATTGCGATCACGGACAAACAAGGCCGCGAGCAATTGATTTGCATGGGATCGCAGTGGATTGTGGCCTACAACCCCAGCGATGGCAGCGAAGTTTGGAAGGTCTATCACGGCAAAGGATTTTCGGTGGTCCCCCGTCCCGTCTATGGCGACGGTGTCGTTTATTTCTGTACCGGATTTGGCAAGCCGATGTTGTTTGCGGTGAACGTCGAAGGATCCGGCGATGTGACCGACTCGCATGTTTTATGGCAGGTCAAAAAAGGCATCCCCGCCAAACCGTCACCGGTGCTGCACGACGGATTGCTGTATGTGATCGAAGACAGCGGCGTCGCCAGTTGTTTTGATGTGAAGAACGGCGAGGAAGTTTGGAAGCAGCGAATTGGCGGCAAGTACTCTGCGTCGCCCGTGTTGGTGGGCGGTCATTTGCTGATCGGATCCCACGAAGGCAAAGTCACATTGATCCAGCCCGGCAGCGAAGGCAAGATTGTGGCCGAGAACGAGGTGGATGGCCAAATCATGGCCTCGCCCGCCGTCGTCGACAACGCGTTGATCCTGAGAACCGACAAGGCGCTCTATCGAATCGAAGGCTAATGCGGGTCCCCAACGTAGGCCGGATCTCCGGCCTACGATTGTCGCTCGGCTTTCCAAGCCGTTGGCGTGCGTCACGTTTGATCGTCGACGCGAGTTGACCCGCGTTTAATGCGGACGTCACGCTCACTGCGACGGTTCCAGCTTGGAAAGCTGGCCGACATTGGAGGGCGTTCTATGCGGCACGACGCGAGGTCGACTCTGCGGCGACGTGGGCGATGATATTCGGCATGACTTGTTCCTGACGCTGGCGTGCAGCATGGACAAGCGATGACGCAGCGAGCTGTGTTAAAACGCCGACGCGACCTCCGCTGTAAGCATGCAATTGATCCACGGCGCGGGGATGAAACAGCGTCGCGCGTCCACCGACTCGCGTCACTGATTGCGAAAGAAAGCGATCGGTATCCTCGGCTGTAAAACGGCCCAATTTAACGGTCCGGAAGTGTGATGTTCTTACGGCGGGTAATCGCTTGACTTGCGTTGCGGTTGCCGCCAACACCAACGAAATGTGCTCGCACTTGGACATCGATTTCAGTACCGACAACACGGCGGTAGTAACCCCGTCGACTAACCACACTGTATGCACTCTCTGGCGGGCGAGAAACTCGATCGCGTGTTGCAACTCTCGCGTATCCGCAGGGCGATGCCGACGCACCGCCGTATCGTTGTTGATCCCCAAGCCACGCGTCAGTTGGCGGATTGTCGATGAAGCATCCAGCGTACGCGATGCATCGGTCATGACGCACAGGGTCGCCAGATCTCCCATCCCGCGACTGGCCACCAATTGATGCAGCAAAGTGGAAACGCCGCATCTTGGTTCGCTCTGAACAATCACGCACCGCGTGTGAACCGCTAACGACTGGGCGATTTGAGCCAAGGCCGATTTTTGTGCCGAGCCAGCAAAGAACCATTGGCCTGGGGATTCCGAAAACGGCAAGGCCGAAAGACGCCAGTATTTGAGGACGTCAGTCATTGCGTAAAATCCTTCTCGATTGGCTGGCCATCCATTTCAAAGGGGAGATTCGCTGTGGGAACCTCCTCCAGACGACACCACCCAGACGTCGATCGTCATTACGTGTATTATCGGCACTGCATTGATCGATCCTTCAGCCTGCCTGGGTCACCGACTTGCGTATTCGCCACGCTCCCCCGATTCCACAATGACTCGTCGTTATTATTGTTCTAACCTGCCCTCCAACGGGGGAAACATCGTCCTGGTCGACGCCGAGGCCCAGCATGCCATCCGGGTGATGCGAGTCAAAACCGGCGAATCGATCACGCTGTTTGATGGCAAGGGAAGCGAAGCCGAGGCCGTCATCGACTCGATCACCCGGCGTGAGTGTTTTTGCAGCACGCAGCCCACCACCCATCCGGATCGTGAGCCTCAGGTGTCATTGCACTTGGGCGTAGCTCTACCAAAACCCGATCGTTGCCGCGATTTGGTCGAACGCTTGACCGAAATCGGAGTGAAAACGTTAACACCGATTGTGGCTGCACGGACCCAGCGTGAACCGTCGGCATCGCTGCTGGAAAAACTGAGACGGACCGTGATCGAAGCTTGCAAACAATCCGGCCGCAACCATTTGATGGAAATCCAAGACACGGTCAGCACCGAAAAATTCCTTCTCGAAGCGGCGGAACGAGATCAGGCGAGATGGATTGCCCATCCAGTGGACGAAACGGAGTCGGCCGCCATGAGCACCGGCAATGGCGAAACAGCCAAAAGTGTCGTCGCGGTGGGGCCCGAGGGCGGATGGACCGAGGACGAAGTCGCCTTGGCAATGCAACACGGATTCCAGTGCCTGCCACTCGGGAACCGAATTTATCGAATTGAAACTGCCGCGGTCGTGATTGCCGCTCGCATGCTGTAAGCCACGTTTATATTGGTCGGATGCGAATCGCTCTTGTCATTACCGAATTGAATCCCGGCGGCGCCGAACGGTGCTTGTCCGAGATTGCGATCGGACTCGTCGACAACGGCGACGACGTGCGTGTCTACAGTTTTGGATCGCCACCGCTTCCGCAAAAAGCGATCTTCGCCGAACGCCTTTCTTCGCATGGCATCTCGGTCACCTATCTAAACCTGGACTCGGCATGGCACTTCCTCCGGGCCCGCCGTGAATTGGCCAAGTTGCTGCGATCGTTTCAGCCATCACTCGTACAGACGTTCTTGTTTCACGCCAATGTGATCGGGACGTTGGCTGCGAAAGATGCGGGCGTGAAAGTCTGTGTGGGCGGCATTCGTGTCGCCGAGGCGAATCGAATCCGCTGCCAAATCGAACGGCGACTGATTAAGAAAATGAATCATGTCGTCTGTGTCAGCGAAGAAGTAAAACTGTTTTCGCATCAGTATTTGGGCACTCAAGCCGATCGAACTTCGGTTATTCCCAACGCGGTGGACGTTCCCGCATTTTCGACCGCCCATCCCGTCGCATTGCACACGATCGGTTGGGACGACGACAGCGTGGTGACTCTATTTGTGGGGCGAATGCACCCGCAAAAAGGACTCGAGCTGATTCAAGAACAGATCGATACGCTGGCGCCAGCGGGTTCGAATCGCCGCATGCTATTGATAGGCGAGGGGCCGCTCGCAAAGAAAATCGATGACTGGACGCAGCAAGTTGGCCATGACCGAGTCCAACGTTTACCGTGGCATCCCAATATTGCGGCCTGGATGCGAGCATCACGCGTCCTGGTGCTGCCCAGTCATTATGAGGGCATGCCCAATGTGGTGCTCGAAGCGATGGCGGCCGGTTTGCCGGTCGTTTGCAGTAACGTCGAAGGATCCAACGCGTTGTTGGCTCACGCGGCGGACGACCAACTGTTCGACTCGGGCGATGCGCAAACGATGGCCAAACGAGTCGTGCGTTTCCTAGATGATGCCAATTTTGCCCACGAACTTGGACTTCAGAACCAAACTCGGGCTCGCATCGATTTTTCAATTCCCACGATGGTCGATCGTTATCGGACTCTCTATCGCGATCTGCTGAACAAGCTGTAGCGAGAACATAGGCCACAATTCGCCACCGGCATGGGATGTGTCGGCCTCCGGCCTAAGACTGCAAATTCCACAACTTATAAATCGCGCGTCCCTTGGGGAGGTGATTTCGATTTATCCTCCCTCCGGGAGGGCGGCCGCAGGAGGCGGGCGGGGAGGGCTGGTGAAACTATGCTTGCACCATCCACTCCTAACACAACGAGCCCCACCCAGAGCCGGCTACCGCCGACTCTGACCTCCCCAAA
>CAXBHV010000373.1:0-6523 GCA_963974855.1 uncultured Rhodopirellula sp.
TGTCTGTCTCGAACACGGCAAACCCGATCCCAATCCAAAAATGGCCTACAAAATTGTTCCCATCGAACAGTTCACCGACAGCTCGAATGTTCGTCTCGTCTGTGAAGCACTCGGCAATGGATTGATTACTCAAAACACGGCCCAAGCCGCTGCGTGGCACTTGATGGACAAAATGTCCTGGCGCGAGTTGGCTCAGAAAAATCGTGTCGAAAGCAGGTACACCGGAACAATTCGCTGGTTTTCACCGCTGGAGCTGAAGACTGCGATGCTGGTTGTGCAAGAGATCGATCGGATCGTTAGCACCTCGGACGAGTACGCCAAACAAAGTGACGCCGACGCCTCGCTGGCGGATGACCCGAGCTAAGCGGCCGAGTTCCTTCTGATAACAAAACGACAACGCGAGACGATTTCGTCTCGCGTTTTTTTGTGCTCGGACATCACGCCGCACGCTCGGTCCCGGCGTTAGAACCCTGGATTAATCCGGAATCCAGAGTTTGCTACTGCCATCGGCTGATGCGATTTGGCCACCGGATGCTTGACGACGCGCCTTGATTCGGACGTACGGGGCGATGAATTGGGCACGGTGTGCAAAGGTGCCGGTCGCCGCTTCGCGTTTCGCGTGTACGGGTTCAACCAGATCTTCGATCGAAAATCCTGCACGACACATCCCGCCGACAATTTGTTCCCAGCGGTGCAGAAACTCAATCGCTCCGCTTTCGCGTAATCGATTTGCCGTTGCCGAAGTGTTTCTGGGTGGCGGGACGGGGGTGTCACGGTAATAGACGTGCTGGATTGGGTAGGATCCGTCCGCAGCAGAATCGGGACTCGTTTGTAGCGAAACCGGATTTTTGTGCTGGCTGACGTAGATGCCACCAGGCCGCAGTACGCGTGCGACTTGATCGAACACGACTGCAATGTTGCGGACATAACAGGTGCTGACCGGTTGGGCGACGATATCGAATTCCGCCACCTTCAGCATCGACAGATCCTCCATCGACGTTTCCAAGATTCGCAAGGATAGGCTGCGGGCAGCGGCGACTTGTCGATCCAATTCAAGCATCGCTCGGCTCAGATCGACCACGGTGACATCCGCTCCTGCGGCGGCATACAGCGAACTTTGTCGCCCGCCCCCCGCTGCCAAGCAGAGCACCCGCAATCCCTTGATCGATTTTCCGAGCCACCCTAGCGGATCGAGTGTTCCCAGCGGATCGGCCAGTTCGCTGTCTTTGGCCGGCTGGCACAGCGGATTTTTCGCGTCGGCCATCGTGTCATAGACCTGACGATTCGTTCGCAGGATCTCGTCGTTATTCATTTTGCGGCGTTTGGGTGGTTATTCGGTAAATCTGATGTAGGGAGCGTGGTGGAAAACTGTCACGGAAAATAGGGTGCGTCGATCGAGAATGTGCCGATGTTTGTGGGGAAACCGCGGATAAAAGTTTCGCTTGGTGACTGAATCGTGCCCCACTTCCTCACGGTCCCCTGAATTGGTGTGCGATGAGCTGTGTTGATTGAAGGGAGGGCCACGTTCGGCCCATTCGTGGGGTTTTGTGGTTGTGTTGGCAGCCCGTGATCGATTGACGTCACGGGATCAGCGAAAATCCGGAACGCACTTCGATGGCATACGTACCCAACGGTTTTGCCATTAAAAATACGAAATTTACTTCGTTTATGTACACCGTAGCAGCGATTCTGGTAGGTTTCTGTTGCCAAACAGGGAACTTTGCTTGCTCATCGAGCATCGGATCGTATATGGAAAGCCAGGACGGTTTTCAACGCCCGCAAAGACTTACGGTCAAAGAACTATGTCTGTACCCAAAGATATTCTCGATTCACTGCTCAGCGCGTACATGGATGACGCGCTTAGTGCTGACGAACGCACGCGTGTCGATCAGATGCTGCGCGATGATGCTAGCGTCGTGAGTGAACTTGAGCAATTAAAGCAACTTCGGCAATCGTTGCAACAGATCCGCGACGAAGATCGCAACGTCACGCTGCCGGCAAATTTCGCCCAATCGGTGATTGAGGCGACGGTAGCTCGTGCCCGCGCCGAAGGTTTGAGTGACGATCACCCGGTGATGCGTCTGTCAGAGCAGCCTAGCCCGATGGTCACACGTGAACGGACCTCGGTTTGGCGAGTTGTGGCACCTCTTGCGGCGATTGCGGCCTCGCTTGCGATTGCATTTTTTGCGACCCGACCTGGTGTCGATGTGGACCCAGTGGCGTTGATTGACCCAGAGGTCGACAAGATCGCGACCGCAGAGGATTTGACCCCAACCGCGACCCCAGGAAGTGTATCGAATCCAAACTCAGCGACCGCCGATCCTGGCGCAGCGATGATTGTGGATGCGTCCGGCGGCAACAAAATAGCGAGCATGGCTAACGCGGATGCTGTGGCATCGGCGAATGTTCCGTCAGCGATCGCGACCCCAGGGCCTGACGGCGTGGGAATCGAAAAAGTCGACCAAGATCCGGGTAATCAAGACGCGGAGATGAAAATCGCCGCCGTTTCACCTACTACAAAAGCAGTGGATCCCAAGGCAGCGGTCAAACGCGACGATAATAAGCCTGCGGCTGCCGATGTGGTAGCGATCAAGGCGATGTTGGTGCTCGATGTTCGCCGCACGATGGACGGTCGCAACACTCGCTCGGTGGAATCGGCGATGGAGTTGGCTGGAATTGATACGGCCAGTCGTAAAGCGGTCGACGAGAACGTCGTGCGTTTTGCGAACGAAAACAAATCGGATGATGAAAGTGCAAGTTCTGCCAGTGTGCTGTACTTGGAAGCACCTGCGAAACAGTTGGATCAATTCATTTTGCGGTTGATCGCCGATGAGCAGGGAATCGAATCGGTCAGCATGACCATTGCCAACGATCCGCCCTTGGTGGCGATGATCCAATCGCTTCGCGACGTCGATCCCACCACGGTAACGCATTCAACATCGTGGCAATTGGATGCGGGAACCAATGGGACCAACGCGTTGGCGAGTCACTTGAGTGATCGGCCCTACGTTCGGCTCAACTCGGCGACCGCGGACATGGCGGTTGCAGGCAGCGTCGACGAAAGTGGCTCGGCTTCCACGTCATCCGACATCATCGGACGCGTGTTAGTCATCGTCCGCTAGTGATCTGGCAGGGCCAAGCGTAGCGGAAGTCGTCAACGGCTTGTTGATTTAGTGAGCCGTGACGCGTAAGCGGCCGGGTCTGAGGCACTACCCGGTGCCTTACGGCCCTCGGCTCACCGTTGCGATTTGCATTTGGATTAAATCAACAAGCCGTCAAGACTTTCGTGGATTGCTGAACAAGGCGTAACTCACGTACGAGTTCTGCTTTGCCATTAATGGTTCCTGCGGTTCTAAGCACATGCATTGCTGGACAAACGAGCGATCTTGGCTCGGTACATCGCACGATTGAATTCTCGCGAGACTTTTTCAAGCGAAAAGCTCCGCTTCTTTCCCACACCGATCGTGCTGCCACCGAGTTCCGCGGTCAGATCGCGAATACCCGATGGGTCGAGCGTCAACAAGCGGACGCCCGTGATCCAGTGCATTTGTAAGGTGGTGTCGACTGGGCGGTCAAATGTCTCAGTTGCTCGCAGCAGCTTCTTAGCAGCCATTCGGGTAACCCATTGGCCCGACGTGCGCAGCGGCGTGATTGTTGGCAATAGGATCCGGTGAGCTCCGCGTGATGACAACGCGATCACGTCACGGGGAACACTTCGCACGGGGAGCTGGACGTAGGAGTCCTTCGGAGCGTGAGCGCGAACAAATTCGATCGCTTCGCGAAAACGATCGCTGTCGACCAGCACGTCATCTTCGAGGATCAGCGCCGCGTCTAATTCGCTGTCGAGAATTTTCTGCCAAGCGTTGCGGTGGCTCAAGAAGCAGCCGATTTCGCCTCGACGCAGTGCAAACGGATAACTGGGCTGATGGACGTGGCGCTGGTAACACGCCGCTACGTCTGCATCGCTCATCTCACTGCCATCGACCGCAGGCAGAATCTCGGCATCCATCGGCAATTGACTCAGCAGCGACTTTGCGTGGTCAAACCGAGTCGTGGCCCGTTCCAGACTGATGACGAATGCGCGTGCCAACATGGTTATTCTCGCGAAAAGGAAGCTGAAAGTCGTTGTGGAAATGCCCCGGGGGGCTAAATGCACACTCGCTAATAACAGAATGAAGCTGCGGATCGCTAGCCCGGATTTATCGGCTTTGGGGCTGTCTTTACTTGGGCTCTACAGATTTAATTGGACTCTACAGTGTGATCCATCCCAGACGGCTTGGTTTTGTCCCGCGTTTGCGATGAGCTGAGATCAGAGACGGCATCCAAAGCAGGTGATCGACGACAGCTAGTAAAGCGTTGGGGTCAATCGGTTTGAATAGGCAACGCGTTGGGACTTTCATTGCTTCGGCTTTCTTTTCCAGTCCTGCCCAGCGGCTTTCGGCAATCAGCACCACCGACAACGTTTCATAGCCTGGGATTCGCCGTATGCTTTCCATCGATTCGAGTACGGCGGCGGCATCATCGGCGACGTCCCAGAGCAACAGATCTTGGGGGCCTATTTTCAAGGCTTCGATCGCGGAATCGGCGGTGCGGGCACAGATACAGCCGTAGCCACGCGAATGCATCACCCCCGCGGTGGCGATTAACGACAGCGGGCTGGGGTCCACCACGACGATGGATGCCTGCTTTTTTGGCTCGTTTACGGGAACGTCGTGGCGAAATTCGTGTCCGTGCATAGGTGCACTCTTGGGTGGAAAGCTCGTGGATTGTCTTGCCCTAGCAATAGCGAGATCGGTAGTTGCGAATCAAGATCGCTATCGTGGTTGCGTAAAACTCGATTCGTACCGACAATTCTCGCCAAGTCGATGACTGTCGATTCTTTTTAAAAAGCAAATATCAGATCCCCTAATATTCCGTCCCTTCCTGTCCTGTCCACTTTGAACCACTGATGAATCAAACACCCGATCCCGCACCGAATGCTTCTGGCGAAGACGCTACCGACCCTCGCGTGGCTCGCCGAAACAAATTGAATCAGCTCGTCGAGCGAGGTATCGATCCGTACGGCAGTCGATTTGACGATCGAAAATTGATTTCCCAGTGCCGCGAACTTGCCGATGAGGTCAAATTTGTGACCAAGGATGGCAAGACACTCGATCTGCCGGATTTCGATGCGGGGGATGTCGATTACCGTCAATGGAAAACCGACAACGGTCCTGGCGAAGAAGTGGGCCCGAAGGTGCGAGTCGCTGGCCGCATCATGCTGGCTCGGCCCACCGGAAAGTTGATCTTTCTGAATTTGAAGGACTGGACTGGCAACATTCAAATCTTCATCGGCAAGAACCAGGTGGGCGAAGAGGATTTCGACCTCGCCAAACTCTTTGACCTGGGCGACCTTGTGGGGGCCGAAGGACGACTCGGACGCACCAACACGGGTGAGTTGACCGTATTCGCTGAGAAATTGTTCTTACGCCGACCTCGCGTTTAACGATGGCGTGATCGAGACGTTTTTGAATCGCACGCGAATTGTCAAGTCGATTCGGCAAACACTCGACGACGATGGATTCTGTGAAGTCGAAGGCCCGACGCTGCACACGATCCCTGGGGGTGCAGCGGCACGTCCCTTTATGACGCATCACAATGCGTTAGACATGAAATTGTACATGCGGATCGCGCTTGAATTGCACTTAAAGCGTTTGATGGTCGGCGGCATGGAACGCGTCTACGAGCTTGGGCGAGTGTATCGAAACGAAGGACTCAGCCCGCGTCACAATCCTGAGTTCACGATGCTCGAACTGTACCAAGCGTACGGCGACTACGAATCGATGATGGATTTGACCGAGCAAATTATTTCCGATGCAATCAAAGCCACCGGAGGCGATTACAAGCGTGAATTCGATGGCAAGATGGTCGACTTTACGCCGCCGTTCCAGCGTGCGACCTATGCCGAACTATTCCAGAAAGCGACCGGAATCGATCCCACCGATGACGAAGGCGTGATGGCGTACGCCAAGAAGTTAAAGTTGGAAACCGCGAACAAGCACCCCGATGTGATTCGCAACGAGATCTTTGAAGAAAAGGTCGAGGATTCGCTTGAAGGTCCGATCTTTGTGATCGATTATCCGGCCAGTATTTGTCCGCTCACCAAACGCAAACGGGACAACCCTGAGATTGCCGAGCGGTTCGAATTGTTTGTGTTGGGGATGGAAATCGCAAATGCTTACACCGAGCTAAACGATCCTGATTTGCAACAAGAGTTGTTCGAGACTCAATTGCAAGGGCAACAGGAAGAGGATTCGATGGCGAAGATGGATCATGATTTTGTCCGTGCACTGCGTTATGCAATGCCACCCGCTGGCGGACTCGGGATCGGCATCGACCGTTTGGTGATGTTGTTGACCGGGCAACGCTCGATTCGCGACGTGATCCTGTTCCCAGTGCTTCGTCCCGAAGCGAACGAATAGTCGCCACCATGCCGGAACTCCGCTGTCGCTTGGGTCGGGCCCACAAAACTTCACCTCCCCGA
>CAXBHV010000374.1:0-6516 GCA_963974855.1 uncultured Rhodopirellula sp.
CACATTGCTGATGTAATCACGTGTACCCTGGCGAAATTTTGCCGAAGTGATGTCGTTGTTGACTTTCGCGATCAGAACACCAGCATAGATGCCAGGTTGTGCCGCCGGTCCTGCGATGCGATTGAATTGAAGCCCGCCGCCTTGCATTAATGGTTGTCGCATCTCGGCATGAATCTGACTTTGCCATGCACTATCGGTCAGGTTGCCGGTCGCGTTATTGGCGTCGTAATCGATCACATTACGTACGGCAAACTCGGCTCCCGTCGCGGTCCGTTTGGATAGCGACAATACATAGTCATGTGTGTCTTGTTTGAACGCGTTCGCTCCGCCGCCAAAGAACCGGTTGTTAAACCGCCGGTCATTGTTCTGCCATTTGCCTAACGCATAGAACTGAGCGTCGTAGGCGGACAATGCCGATTCGATCCTCGTTTGCGGATCGAGTTCGGCGAGCGATTTGGTTTGATCTGTGGTAACCGTGTTCGGAGCACGCAGGACGGTGGCTCCCAAATCACGCATGACTTGCGAGTGCTGAAGAGCCGTTTGAATCGTTTCTTGTAACGACATGTCACGGTACTGCAGCGTGGAAAACTCTTCGAACGAACCGTGATCGGTGGTTCGGAAGTATCGGAAAATGTGATCGCTGGAGCCCCTGCGTCCACCAATTGCATGATCGCATCGACCGAGGATGTATCGTTTCCAACGGTCTGAGAGAAGTTGTGGTGCGTTTGGCACCCGATAGCTGCGACCATTCCCAATACGCATACAAACATTGCCAAGGCGACGGGCCGCAAAGGGCCTCCGCGTCTCGGTCGATGAATGTCGGTAGCGCGTCTGGAAAGTCGATGCACTTCGTATTCCGTTTCTCGTTCCATACGAGGGAGGTGGGTTCCCCACACAATCGGACCAACCCGTACAATTGACTTAATTCGTACATTCACTAAGCCAACGTTGAATGAATCCTCGATGATTCGCCCGAACGAGCCAAGAAGTCGCGTGAAACAGGCAATCGGGCGGCGGGAAACTGCGAAAGCGTAGTTAAAATGAAGACGCCCTGGTTCAATCCAGGATCCATTGTTTGAATCCCCCACACCATTACGTCATGTCGGAATCGCTGCGTCGAGTCGAACAAACGTGGAAAGATGCGGAATCGTTGGTACGCCGCGCCGATGCGTTGGCCCACGCGCCGGTACCTGCGCCGGAATGTTTTCAAACGCTCGCCGATAGCATTCGAGAGACAACAAAAGCCAGAAGTGTCATCATTTGGTATACCAAGAATGACGCCCGCCAAGTGTTGGCTAGATCCGGAATCGACGTTCATCAAGACAGTTCATCGCTGCTGTCATCAATGATTGATCAAGTTGATTTCGCTGCTGCTTCGCATTGGTCTGACGAGACGCAAATCTGTGTCACCGCAGCAAAAACGGCAAACGATACGGTCGTTGGAATCGATATGCGGTGGTCAGAGTCGGTGGACTCTGCGACCCAGAAACCGATCGCCGAGATGAGCAAGGCAGTGCTCGAATCGGCCACGTCGGTTTTTATGCGTGATCAAAACGAACATTTGCAAAGCGAACTGACGCGGCGCAAGCATTGGGATCACGTTGTCGGTCATTTGTATCACGGCCTGGGCATCAACGATTCGTTTGCCAATGTGGGACGCGTCGTTGCGAAATATGTAGGTGCCGACCGAGTTAGTATCCTCTATTGTCGTAATCGAACACATCCTTCCGCAGCATCATCGCCGAGCCACACGGCTTATCGATTGATTTCGTGTTCGACAAGTGTCAGCATTGATTCGCGAAGTCGACTCGCACGATTGATGCAAGAACTCGCGTGCGAGGTGTCCGTTCATGGCCAATCAATGGAGTTTGTGGTTGGTCGTGGCGACGCGGTGCAAGGTCCGCTGAGTGAGCCGCTCGAAGCGTATTTGGTCGAATCGGGATGCCGTGCCATTTCGATGGAATGTCTCTCGCTGGATCTTCACAGCGATTCCGCAGTGATCTTGTTCGAGCAATTCACGTTGCCATCAAGTGACACAGATGAGGACCGAGGTTCCTTTGCCGACATTCGCGAAGCGGTTGCGGATGCGTTGACACAAGCGATTAAGCAAGACGAAGCCGGCCTTGGGACGCTGATTCGAAAATGGTGTTCCGTGCCATTGGGCAAGAAGGCGGCCGCGATCATTGTGGCTGTTGCCGTCGCTGCGCTGCTGATGTCGCTGATCCACGTCGATTTTTGGATCCCCGCCGAAGGACGAGTGGTGGCGAGGCACCGCCGCAGTGTTTTTGCCCCGGCTGACGGTGTGGTCATCGAATTGCCAGTGGATAACGGTTCGCCCGTCACCGAGGGAGCAACGTTGGCTGTGATTCGCAGTCACGATTTGGATACGAAGCAGCAACAAATCGAAGGCGAGATTTCAGCATTGCAAACCAGTTTGGCAGCGATCGTTGCAGGTCGTGGTTCGTCACCAAGTGAACTTCGCGAGCGAAACAGTTCGGCAAACGAACAAGTGCTCAAGGCAAAGCTCGAAGGATTGCTTCTACAACTCGATTTGGTCACGGCACAGCAGCAAGAACTGGTCGTGACCAGCCCGATCACTGGCAAGGTCGATCACTGGAACATGCGAGAGAATTTGGTATCGCGTCCAATCGCCCGTGGCCAATTTCTCGCCGAAGTCTATTCACCCGAGGAAGGCTGGGAACTTGAGATTGAGGTCGTCGATTCGGACGGTGGTTACCTATTGCAACTAAATCAAGAGGAAAGTCGCCGCTGTCGATTCTCACTTCGCTCGAATCCACAAGAGGTTTATGAAGCGACACTTGCTCGGGTAGACAATGTCACTCAATTAAACGTTCAAGGAGATTGGGTGATCAAGGGGATCGTTCGGCCCTCGGAGCAAAACGAAGCGGCATTGGATGTGCCGCGAACGGGGGCGATTGCAAGAGTCGAAATATGGACGGGGCGCCGCGCCATTGGATTTGTCTGGTTTCGCGGTTTGATCGAGTGGTTTCGGTCGGCAATTTAGCAGTGTTTTTCGCAAATGTCATTGCGATGGGGTTTGAGGTATCTGGTTATGAATGTTTTTCACGCGTTGCCCAATTGGCTAGCGGTCATGACGTTTGCCCTGTTGGCAACTCCGTTATTCGCTGAAACGGATCCACTGCGGATCGAAGACTTGATCGTGGTCGTGGTCGACGAAGTTCAGGTGCCTGCGTTGGAAACCGGTGCCATAGACACGTTGTTGGCTCATGAAGGAATGGCTGTCAAGCGTGGCGATGTTCTTGCAACACTCGATCGTCGCCGCGCGGAACTTCAACTGCGACTCACGAAAATTCAGTTGGAAATCGCGACCGCCAAAGCAGACGATCCCTCCGTGGTTGCGTTGGCTGAAAAGGCACATCGGCGACAACAGCAACTCGCCAAACAACAATCGGTCGATGTGACGATCGCAACACAAAAGGCAGGCAATGATTTGCGAGTGTTGGCTGCGACCAAGGCCGAGGCGGTTGCAAAAAATGAATTGGCGCGAGCGGTCGACGCACGCAAACGCTATGTCGACAGTGTTTCAAGATCGGAAATCGACGGTTTAAGTCTCGTGTACGAACGAGCGAAACTTGAAACCGAACAAGCCAGTTTCGAACGTCAAATTGACAAGCTCAATGTTGATGCTGAACAGCAGGCTGCTGTCGTTCAAAAGATCGCGGTGGATGAATCCGAAATTCAAGTTTCTCAATCGGTACAGCAACACAAAATCGAAATGCTTGAGCAGCAATTGCAGCAGAATCAAAACGAACTCGCCGAATTGCTTGTGGCTCAGCACCGTGTCGTCGCTCCGTTTGATGCGACCGTGGTCGGTGTGATGCGTCGCAGGGGCGATTGGGTTCGGGCCGGCGACCCGGTCGTGCGATTGGTGGGGCTGCGTCGACTTCGTGCAGAAGGATACGTCGATGCCAGACTGAGGACGCGGTTGTTGACGGTCGATTCGCCCACGCTTTTCTTGCACGATTCGGCCGGAGATGTGATTGAGCGAACCGGCGATGTCGTCTTTGTCAGCCCCGAAATCGATCCTGTGAATCAACAAGTCCGTTTCACCGTCGAGTTCGAAAACCCCGACGACGACGTGCTTCCCGGGATGAGAATGACGCTGGAAATGGTGGCGGAATGACTTCACTTGGGAATCATTTGCGAGTGCGGCCTGATTTGAAGTGGCAACGCACCGAAATGGGAGCCAACGTCGTTTGGATCGCCAAAGATCCGTTTGCCAATGAGTACTTTCATCTCAGTGAGCACGAACGCAGTCTGCTACAACTTGCCGATGGCACGCTTTCTCTGGCCGAGATCACTCAGCGATGTAAGTCGCTGTTTGCACCGGAATATGTTTCGCCCGAGTCGGTGGTCGAGTTTTTCGCCGAAGCACTGCACAGCGGTTTGGTGTTAGGGAGCGAATCCATCGGTCGTGATCGCGATTCCACTACGAATGTTAAGACCAGTACGTCCGAGGATGTGGCAACGCTGCGAGCACGGCCATCGCGTCGTTGGTGGCATCAGCCGTTGGCGATTCGTTTGCCGGGCGTTTCGGTCGATAGGGCGTTTGACCGAGTGATGCCGTGGTTGCGAGCCATTTTGACGTTGCCGGTGCAGTTCGCTGCGGTGTTATTCACCATCATTATGGCGGTGTTCGCACTTTTTTACTTCGATCAGATTGCCAAGCATCTCGACGCGGTGACACGCGAACCGGTTGCGGATTGGGGCCTGTTGTTGATCGTCGTGATTGCGTTGACGAAGGTGCTGCATGAACTTGCCCATGCGGTGGCATGCAAATGGTTCGGAGCCCAATGTCGACAAATTGGAGTGATGTTGTTGTTCGGCCTGCCCGTTTTGTATTGCGATGTTTCCGACGCATGGTTGCTGAAGGAACGTTGGAAGCGAATCATGGTGTCAAGTGCCGGCATGATCGCGGAATTGTTCGTCGCTGCGATCGCAATGTTGATGTGGTTACTGCTTGCCGACTCAATGCTTCGCGACATTTGCGTCACGATCGTGTTCGTTAGTTCCGTCAGCACGGTGGTGTTTAACGGCAATCCACTACTGCGCTATGATGGCTACTACATTCTTTCGGATTGGAGCGGCATTCCCAATCTAGCCTCGCAAGCATCGGTCTCGGTGCAAACTTGGCTGCGACGACTGATATGGAATGACAGTCTGTCCGACGCACGGATCGATACCTCCAACCGGCTCGGGTGCAATCCATCGCCATCGCGACTGCGGTTGTATTGGGTCGCCAGTTTGCTGTATCGCGTGTTCGTGTATACGGCGTTAGGAATGTGGATTTATCACAAAGCGGAACAATTGAATCTGGGGGCTATCGTTGCGATATCGTTGCTGTCGATCACGATGATCGCTATCGCCAGATGGATGCGAGCGATTTTTACTCCGCCGCGATCACGACGACGAAATCGATACGCATTGCTACGACGTCCGCTTGCGATTGGGGCATTTCTTGGATTGGTAATTGCCATCGCGTTTTGGATGCCATTTCCGCACCAAATCAAATCGCCGATGACGATTCGAGTCACGGAGTCTCAACCGATTGTCGCAGCATCATCGGGCCGAATCATTGACGGTGTGCCGGACGGGGCGTCGGTCCATCGTGGCGACGTGATCGCGACGTTGACCAACCCTGAACTGATGTTGTCGATTGCAGAAGAGCAAACGAGGCTGAATGCTTTACAGAAGGAGCTGGCAAGTTTACAAAGTGTGCGACCTGCCACGCGACAGATTTTGGATCGAATCCCGGTGGTGTCCAAGTCGATCGACGCGAGTTTCCGTCAGTTGAAGTTGCTCGACGCGGAGAAGTCACGCCTGGAGATCGTGGCTCCTGCATCGGGAGTCGTATTTTCGGCCACTCATCGTGTGCAAAACGTTGGCAATACTCGCGAGCTTCGGACTTGGGACACCACCGCGCTAGCAATGCGGAATCGTGGAGCCTGGATCGAAGCAGGTACACAGTTGGGTACGTTGGGGGAAGCGGGACGGTACGATGCGATTGCCTTGGTTCGCCAGCAGGATCTGCGTTACGTCAGTGAGGGACAATCGGTCTCGTTGACGCTGCCTCATGTATCGCGAGGGGCATTGAGCGGGCAAGTAGTCGAAGTTGCATCGTCGTCAGTCGACGGAATTCCCGAGGAATTGGCGAGCAAGCGAATGGTAATGCCATCTGCCCGCCGCAACGGTCCTGCGGATGCGTATTACCAAGTGCGAATTCGATTGCAGTCGAGCGACGAGGCATTGGCGATGCGGTCCACTGGCTACGCCAAGATCAACGTGCCTTGGATTTCGTTGTGGGGACGCTATGTGACCACAATAAGTGACGCATTCTGAAAATTCACTCAAATGGATTAAGCGAGTGGATTGAAGCTACCTTTCCACCAACAGGTTGGTGGTTGTAACGAGTTGCACCCTCCCCAGATGGCTGGCAAAGATCCCGTAGTCTATGTGGTTTGCCATCCTGTCGGA
>CAXBHV010000375.1:0-6512 GCA_963974855.1 uncultured Rhodopirellula sp.
ATTCTCAACGCAACGGAACCCCGAAAACTTAGCGCCAATCGCAAGGGTAGAAAGGAGCGCAGGTGCACAGAACAGCGTACGTGCCGATGCCCAATGGGCACCACTAGAAGTCACCCCCTGCGGGTTCACTCAACACACAGGAAGGGGGATTGCTAAAAACCTTGGAGCGATACTCGCAGAATAACCAAGTACCCGTTGGGCAGGGGACCGGGGTCGCGGGTCAAAAAAAGCTGGCGGTCGACGTATTTATTGATCCGTCGAAGCACTCGTTCCTCCCCGGGTGCGTGAAGCGTCATCCTCACCGTGACTTCCCGACTCCTAAGCGGATCGGCACGCACGACCGACGAACCCGGCAGCGACAGCGATTCCCTGCTGACGCCCTAACGCCCTTTGTTTGCAAACAGCACGATCGGCCGAAGAGGCCTCATCGGTTGCCTTGAGAGCCACCGAGCCGGCTTGTAAGGGCCCGACGATGCACCGGATCTCAGTCGACACAAGATGAATGAAGCGATTGCCGCATAATTTTGTTCAGCGGCCTTTCTCGCTTACAGTGTTCCCCAAGGTGAAATCATGGGCGAGACTGTGGATAACGGCACCGTTCACCGGGTCGCGGCGAACGACGTTGATTACAGAATTCGCGCGGCCCGCGGCTCCGTGTGCAACGGATTGTCATGTGGTCATTTCGTGTTGTTGCGCGTTAATCATCGCCTTCATTTGTCGGGGGATATCGCTTCACGTGAGATCGATACACTTCCAACAGTTGGGCCTTGAGCCAAGTTTGAACACGTTGATCGAGATCAGATTCACGAAACGATTCAATTTGAAATGCGTCTTCTTTGTATCCGTAACCGAAGCCACACGACAGTCGAGCAGAACCAGCAATCCAATATAGGAGTGATACTTGGAGTCGCTGGCCATCGAGTTTAGATGCGTGAACGAATTCTGGCTGAGATTCCGATTCTTTGAATTCGCACTCAAATTCACTGGCACCTTGAACGCTAGCGGAAAAGTCCGCGAGAACGGGAGTAATCACGCGGTTGTTGAATGCGACTGCCGTCTTAAATGCATCTTCAACATTATCGCGGAACTGACGCCCCCGTACTGCGCGTTCTTGCTCGTCTCTCTCACGGCGAGCCTTGGCGTCCCGTGCGAGTTTTTCGAGCTCATCTTTGAATGGGTCAGTCAACGGTGCCTCATGCGTCAAGTATGGTTTGATCCGGGTTTAACAATCATCGAGTCCGCATGACTTATGTTTCTGCGGTCGATGAACGCGAAAGTAGGTCGTATTGGGGTATTCTCACCCGGAGCCTGGACTAATCCTCACGGCTTGCCCCCTCTTCGTAGCGGCCGACCGCGAATTCTATTCTCACCCGCTGTAGGACTAGCGTCAAGGTTGTTCTCACCTCGTAGTACATACTCGGGTGGAATGCTTGGACACAAGCAGATTCTCAACGCAACGGAACCCCGAAAACTTAGCGTTGATCGCAAGGGTAGAAAGGAGGGCAGGTGCACAGAACAGTGTACGTGCCGATGCCCAATGGGCACCATTAGAAGCCACCCCCTACGGGATCACTCTATACACAGGAGGGGGGGGGTACTGAAAAACCTTGGAGCGATACACGCAAAACAACCAAGTACCCGATCGGCAGAGGACCGGAGTTCCGGGTCAAAAAACCTGACGATGGATCTGGTTATAGATTCGTCGAAGTCGTCGAGCTTTGCGCGCTACATGTTGCGGCGTCACGGTCCGAGCACGATGGCCCGCGTCGTTGGATTTCGTGGACCAAGGTTCCATGACGCCGACCATCCATGCTTGCCGTTGTCCAGCAGAAGTTTGTGTTCCGCGGAGATGCATCGGGGATCCAGTCCGTGACCGACGGCGAGAGAAATCACTGTGTTCGGGATCCGAAGCGTCGCCATCGGGCATTCGTTCCGGCATTGGCGTTTTGGCGTCCTCACGACAGAATCAAGCAAGACGATTAAATTCCCGACTCCAAATCGGATCCAGACGCACGATCGACGAACTCTACTTCGCCAGCAACTCCCTGCTGACGCCCTAACGCCCTTTGTTTGCAAACAGCACGATCGGCCGACTCTTATCTCTAGAGGCCCCACCGGTTGCCTTGGGAGCAACCGAGTCGGCTTGTAAGGACTCGACGATGCACCGAATACCAATCGACACAAAATGAACGAAGTCGATTGCTGCATATTTTTGTTCAGCGGCCGTTCTCTCTCCCAATGTTCGCCAAGGTGAAATCATGGGCGAGACTGTGGATACCCGGGCGAGATTCGCACCCGCTCGTCAATCAGAACCTGCCAGTCTGCACGCTTATTGGATGGTTCGCCGTTCCTCTTGAGTCCAATTTGCGAACCGCATTAAAACCTGTTAGGACGACTGAGCAACCGTTAGTTTGTACCCGATCAAATCATAGGTCCATGTGTAGAATGAGCCCAGGTACTGGGTAACGCCCATCGCGTCCGCAACACGAATGACGGTCGTAGCCTCGCCGTGTATCGCCCACTCCGTCGCGCCCGCTAGGTTGGGTCCCCAGAGAATCAGAACGATAGCGATACAGGCGATTGCGACGCCCCGGTGTTTTCCTGTCATCAGCCAGACCAGAGTAGAGAACATCGCGGCCAAAGCAATTTGGTGAAGCGTTATAATCCAAAGCAACGCCCAAAGTGGAGCGGCGGTCTCTCCAAGCACACGTGGCACCGCAAATAGCAATGCAAATGCAAACGTCGTCATCAGCAGGGAGCGAATTGAGAAACTGCGGATCATCGACGATTAAAATTCCTTCAGTCGGATAGCGTCCGAAATCACGGATAGCGAGCGGAAGACGATGTGATGGCCAAGCAGCCTTGCTCGCGTTCTTGGGTGCAATTTATGGTCCGTCACCCTCGTTGCTTGGTGAACGACTGGAAGCCGTTGAGAAAGCGATTCGGCACTCGGGTGAACTTGAAACGACCGTTACAGCGAAGTCAGTCAAAATGGCGAACGAAAGACGAGGTAGTACAAAGTGAGCATGAGCCAAATGACGCCTATCAAAATGTATGTCGGTGGAATATTTTTCATTGATCCGCTATCTCGTATGTTCGATCGGCTGCTACCTCGCCTTCAACGGATCAAGAGTAAGTCAGTCGGATAATTGCCAGGAACACCCGGACCGAGCGGTTGAGCAACCATTGCCAAACAGACGCTCCAGAACTCGGCGTGCATCCGTTGGTCTATGATGCGGCAAAAGAGCGAACATCGCCTCAACCCCAATGCCAAACGGTACCGCAGCACTCATCACGAGGCAAATCCGTAGCGGCCCGCGTCACCGGGGCCGTGAGTTTAGTACCCACTTGTGAAACCGAACCAACGGGCCTCCGTGTGCTCGCGATGGTTACGCCCGAACCGTGGTAAGCCCAGTGTACAGTTTACCGTCGCGACGCGGCAAGTAATTTTGTAGCCAGCCGGTTAGATCATCGTAGTCTTTGACCTCAAAGTTCCATTTGTCATTAGCGAATTTGTAAACGCCGCTCTCAAATCGTGACGTCGTTACCAAGATTCCGCCTGTCCGGCGTTCGTCCGTCACCGCACCGTAGAGTGCGCGTGCGACATCAACGCCCACAGTATTAGATTCAGCGTAGCGTTTACACTCAATCATGTAGCAATCGTTGAAACCAAGTGATTCGGTTCGCCGCACGGCGAGGACGTCTGCGGCAGTGTCACGTTGCCGTCCTGTCCATTCGGTTTCGTAGCCGTTTGACGCAAAGATCTCGGCAACGAGTTTCTCGAACGCGTCACTGTTCATTTCACGGACAAGATGTGGATTCGCGCGGAGGTACGCGATCAGCTCAAGCTCGATTTCGCTAATCTCACCAAGCACATTGCGGAACTGAACCGAAGAATCATCCAGCGAACAGATCAAATCGGCTGGGTCGACAATCAGCGCCGAGGATGTGTAGATCGTTTTTTCAGCTACAGAGAGATGGTGAATCTGGAATTTGCCGGGTTCCAGCGGTGCAACCTCGCACTGCACAACGGAACCAGCGTCAACGCCAACAAATGCGTTTACGACAACGAATTCGTGGTCGGCTCCGAAGAGTTTCAGTGTAGCGCGAGCACGACCACCATCAAAGCTGAAGCGAAGTTGTTCGACTTGACCTTCGAGCTTGTATCTCACATTGCTCTTTTGATGGCGTAACGGTAGCGATCAGCGGGCCGGGACGGTTGACCTTCCATTTGCGAAACCTTGCAAGCCCGGCTCCGTTGCATCGCATGGTCCGCCACGTCCGTCACGATTCGGGTAACGAGTACACTGAGTTAAGAAGGTAAGTAACAATTGACATTGCCCTCATCGCGTCATCCCGTGATACGAAGGCAACCGAATGATTTGCATCGTTGCCTATCGTTCGTATTGCGTCAATTGACGCTTTCGCCTTTGGCAGTGGTAACACGTTGTCGACGATATAGTCGACGTATTTGACAAATGAGAGACCCTCGGGAGCCCCTTCGTTACATGCACAAACCATCAATATTTTGCGTGCAACCATAGTAGTTGACGTATATGCGGACGCGGTAAACGAAAGTGACGCCTCTTGGTAAAGGCGTTCAAGTTCAGCAGGCCAGTTTTCGCCGGCCTGGAACCTTGCGTGTTCAGGAAATTGACGATCGTTACCGTCAGCAGCGACGATCAGGGTCGGCAGTCGTTTGTCGCATGAACAATGACACCAGTAGACGACTGTTTCGTCATCATCGTTTGTTTCGGAGCAAACAACGCGTCCGTTCGTTGATCTCCCGCAATGGCCGCAATCGAAGTTGCGGTAGAGCGGATTCATGCCATGCATGACCTCTTGCTGCTCGTTCGGTTCAGCAGCATGAAAATGGATGCCCGCCCGTTTCTGCTGCTGGCCTCCGCCCATACCGCCCATGAATCCACCAAACGACATTGAAGCTCCTTGCAATTTTATTGAGTTGGCGAACGGTAAGCGTAACCGAGATCCGGCGGTTGACGTTGTGATGGCTTAGTTTAGGTAGGCCGGATCTTCGGTTCACGCAATGGTTACCGGTCTCTGTTTGCAGCGGAGATGACCCATCCTTTGGATCACACGATCCGCGGAGTCCAGTTTACCGCACAGGAGACCGCGCATCAATCGACCGAGCAATATCGAGCATGGAAATCGACCGAGCAACTTCGGTCTGGCCTTCTGCCCCGTCGGTGACCGATGGCGTCGCGTTGAACGTGTCGAAATTGCGACGGTTGACGGTGCCAATGAGTTCACGTTCGCCGGACGAGCGACCGTTGTTTCAAATCCTCGCACGCGCACCATCAAGCATCCTGGATCGACCGCACAACTTTTGCGTCCGGTAACTTATGTTTCTGCGGTGTGTGAAGGCGAAAATAGGGCCTAATGGGATATTCTCACCCGGAACCTGGACTTATTCTCACGACGTGCCCCCTCTTCGGAGCGACCAAGCGTGGTTCCCATTCTCTCCCGCTGCAGGACTACCGTCAAGCTTATTCTAACCGCGTAATACATACTCGGGTGGAATGATTGGACACAGGCAGATTCTCGTGGGATCAGTATCCTGAACCATCGAAAGATGGTACGCAATGCACCAAAGTAGGGGCAGGGGGCAGTGAATACCGTGATGTTCAAGCGAGTCCCGCATGGGGGATGCTAATTACCGAGCCCTCGACCTCGTAGCTGGGACCAAAGGGTGGGATTGGTGAAAACCTTGGAGCTATACGCGCAAAATAACCAAGTACCCGATTGGCAGAGGACGGGGGTAGCGGGTCAAAAAACCCTGACGATGGATCTGGTTATTGATTCGTCGAAGTCGTCGAGCTTTGCCCACTACATGTGGCAGCGGCGCCACGGTCCGAGCACGACGCCCCACATCGTTGGATTGTCGTCGACCACCACTCCATGCCGCCGACCATGCATGATTGCCCTTTTGCGACAGAAGTTTGACTTCCGCAGAGATGAACCGGCGATCAAGTCCGTGACTGCCGACGAGCGAAATCACTGTGTTCAGGATCCGAAGCGTCGCAACCGGACATTCGTTCCGGCACTGGCGTTTGGCTCGTTCACAATTAAATCAACCAAGGCGATAAACATCTGGATTTCGAAGCGGATCCACACGCACGATCGACGAACCCGGCAGCGACAGCGACTCCCTGCTGACGCCCTAACGCTCTTTGGTTGCGACAAGGCGTTCCGGTAGATCCTTGTCGCTAGAAGCTTCAGCGATTGCCCTGCGAGCCGCCTTGCTGGATTGCGAGTGCCGTCGCCGTATCGGATCCCAGTCGACACAAAATGAATGAAGGTGATTGCCGCATATTTCTGTTCAGCGGCCTTTCTCTCTATCAGTGTTCGCCAAGGTGAAATCATGGGCGAGACTGAGGATACTGGGGGACAATGGATTGCTTGCATGTGCGGCGATCATGGCACTGCTTCGCGACATAACATGCAACGCCGCAGTGGCGTCGATTATGTTCCCGTCGTTTCCAATCGACTGT
>CAXBHV010000376.1:0-6509 GCA_963974855.1 uncultured Rhodopirellula sp.
GAAATCGAACCGTTCGCGTGGGTCATCAACCAGAGTCTGGTGCCACTGTCGGTCACCGATGCTAATCTGCGTCGTCGACAACATCACGAGTTACCCTTTATTGACGAAGTCGGCTCATCGCTGGCATCTCGCGTTGCGTTGGTTCCTTGGCAAGCCGAACCGCCGACCGGGATCGAGGGGCTTCGCCGTATCGTTGATTCCAATCGTTCACTTGCACATTAAGATCGACTTTCACAAGTCTTCCAATGTAGAACAATTGTCTCAATTGTTCAGCGTTTGGAGTTGGTTGTGCCGGACGAACAATTGAGACAATTGTTCTTCAATACTCGGCGACTCTGAAAAACAAACATGACAAATTATTCAACCCGAATCAAAGAAATCGCATGACTAAGAAGAACGTATTATTTCTCTGCACAGGCAACTCGTGCCGCAGCCAGATGGCTGAAGGCTGGGCGAGGCATTTTCACGGCGACGCGATCGAAGCCTACTCCGCCGGCATCGAGGCACACGGAATGAATCCCAACGCGATGCAGGTGATGAAAGAAGCTGGCGTAGATATTTCGGGACAGTCGTCGAAGCTGGCGAGCACACTCAGCGACGTGCCACTCGATCTGGTGATCACGGTGTGCGGTCATGCCGACGAAAACTGTCCTGCATTTCTGACCAAAGCAAAGCTGGTCCACGTCGGTTTTGATGATCCACCAAAACTGGCCAAGGAAGCGGCCAACGAACAAGATGCACTTGACCAGTACCGCCGCGTTCGTGACGAGATCCGCGATTTCGTTAGTGATCGCCTGTCCGATTTGATCCCCTGATTACAGCCTCTAGCAAAGCAGTTAGGCCGGAATCACTGGGTAAAATCCCGTTAGCCGTTTGGGCCAACGCTGTGACGTGTTTTCACTTATAGAGTTTGTGCTAATGTCGCGTAGCGGAAGTCGTGCGCGACTTTCGTTTCCATGACGTATGCCCCTCGAAACTCTTGACGAGTTCCGCTACGAGATGCTTCACAGCGTTCACCAACAGGGCAACACTGCGGCTAAACGATCCTCTTGGAACATGATCATCGTCATCCCCGCTTGTTCATCAAGCCAGACATAGGTGACGACGCCCTCTGGGTCTCTTGCTTTGCCCATGGCAACTCTTTCTGGTTCGCCAATCTTCTGGATCACCGCATCGTAAAGAGTTCCAGGTTTGATCCGGCGAAGAGCCGCGTCCAACATGTCGCGGGCCCAGACCTGTTTCTGT
Organism: uncultured Rhodopirellula sp.; assembly: GCA_963974855.1. Classification (GTDB taxonomy): domain Bacteria; phylum Planctomycetota; class Planctomycetia; order Pirellulales; family Pirellulaceae; genus Novipirellula. Next base: position 1,246 of record CAXBHV010000376.1, read on the forward strand.
AATTCGGACTTGTCGATCCCGTGTGACCTAAGACACGCTTCATCATCGACATCAATCAAAACAAACTCCCCTACTCCGCTTGACTCCGCATTTTGCCGCGTTGCGGGTTGGAGCAAACTTGCTGCTACCCCTGTCCATTGCGGAATTTCGATCTCGACAAGGTGATCATAAATGTGGTCTTTCCCACACCCAGCGGCAACTCCAATCACCGCAATCAATAGCAACACCCGAATCATCTTGCACCTTCGTATCCGAATAAACTGACTGCAGGAGACCCCGACCATCCTAACGCAACCATCAGGCGTCAACACAACCCAGATAGCAAGAAAGTGTATAGAGATCAAAAAATTATTGAGCAGATGAAAATCTGTACATTTGATCGGAGTCCCTGCTTTCCACTCGATTTCGCCGCTGCGATCCTTCGCCGAGAATGCCGGTGCGTGATCATCACCCTTCCGATGCAACCGATAGACTATGCTGCTACATCAGAGTTTGAATCGTGTATTGGCGCAATTCGCTCGGCGTTTTACGGGACAATGGCATTGGGCGCTTTGACGCAACTTGCTTCATGCCAAACGGCCCGCGGCTAGCGCCGTCGGCTCACTACAGTACCAAAGTTGGTGACATTGGCCGCGTGCGGTGCGGCGACCGAGTTTTGCCGCATCGAACTATAGACTTTGCCGGAAAGAAAATCCCATTTTGTGGCATTTCGCGAGGGAAGCTAAAAATGAGATTCATTGTCAACTCAAACCTAGACGCCCACCCAGACACGCCCATTCTGACCTAGCTTACCTAATGTCCCCGCAGGAACGGCCTTTCAACGTTAGGGGAGCGACGTCCACGCACCGATATCCAGCGCCATTAAAATGTCTAATCTTGATAATCTTCGATTTTGGCTTTGAATCGTGAATCGTTCTTCTCGATCATCTCTTTTATTTGGTTGACGCGATCTTCGGTCAACTCGCCCGATTCCAGATTGGCCTTTAATGCTGATTCGATTTTGGTTGCTTTGACCTTCTGCCATTTTTGCCATGCCTCGTCTTTACTCAGATGCCCGGACTCAACGGCGTGTTTTAGATCCATTAACATCGTCTCAACCCAGTCAACCATGGATTCCGTCTTGGCGTTGTGGCGATCGGAATGTCGATCACGGTCCCTATCCTGGTCGCGTGTATCAGGACGGTGATGCTCGGCTTGATGAAAACGAGTGGCCAAATTCATCACTTTCGAAATCTGCTCATCCGTTAGCTCCAATTCGCTTTTCAAATGATGACGTGTATCAGGACTGATCCCGACTCGCTGATCGGTGGCACGCATCGCATTAAACAGTCGCGTGAGGACTTGCATCGTTTTGCCGAGCCGATCGCCATGGATTCCTTCAGCTTCCAATGTTTTGCGGGCTTGATTTTGCATCGCGTCCTCAAAGCCGAGCCGACGCAGTTGTTCTCGCTCTTCGAGCTGATGCTTGCGCTGATGCTCTCGTTCTTCGTGTTCTCGGAGTTCTCGGTTTTCAGCGAACTCATGCAACGCACTCATCATCACGCTCGCCTGTTGGAGCGTAAGTTCGCCATCGGCGACGATCCCTCCCAAACGTCGCTCAATGATCTCGAAATCCTGAGCCATCAAACCCGATGACGCTCCCGTGCAGACGATCATGCTGATACCACATAACGCGAGGCAGCGAATTGGAAAGTTTACTGAGACAATCATGCGAATCCCTTATTTGAATGGATGGCTGAACCCAGCCGTCATTGTCTAAAGCCAAGTGAGTGAAAGCAAGATCGGACTTTCGGATCGGATCATGCGTCTGAGCCCGCGTGTTTCAACGATTTTAGCATTGGGCTGATTGACCAGTTGCCCCGATGGTCAAAGTCCGACCAACACAATTGCGAACGCCCATTGCGTATCTCACGATGGTTTACCGATTTCCGCACCGTTTTCCACGGGACAAATGACGGAATTCAGAATTATCGGGTTTTGCCCAACGAGCGGGAACGCAAATTGCGTTAACGCTCTCCGAAATTGAGCCTCCGTGTTTCTCTCGTTATGCGCTCACGGGCATAATAACAGGATGTGTTTCTGCATTCACATTCGTTTTCCCATTTAAACCGGCGGTTATTCATTTCGCTCTTAGCAAAATTTCACTTTTTGAGATTGCTGTGACCTCCATTAAACAACTCCGTAATCGACTCAGTGAAGATTTCGGTTTTAAAAAGTTTCGTCCTGGTCAATCCGAGGCATGCAAGGCCGCAATGGAGGGACGGGACACGTTAATCCTAATGCCCACTGGCTCAGGCAAAAGCTTGTGCTACCAGCTTCCCGGCCTTGCACTCGAAGGTGTGACGGTGGTGGTCAGCCCGCTAATCTCGTTGGCCGAAGACCAGGCAAAGCACATCCGCGAACTCGGATGCGAAGCTGCGATTTTAAACAGTTCCAAGTCGGCGAAACAACTCCGCGAGTTTCATCATGACATCCAATCGGGAAAAGCCGAGTTTGTCTTTACAACTCCCGAGCGTCTTCAGCAATCCGATATATGTCAATTGCTAAGCGAGGTGGGAGTCGATTTGTTTGTGATCGATGAAGCGCACTGCGTCAGCCAGTGGGGCCACGACTTTCGGCCCGACTATTTGTGTTTACACTATGCCCGCCGGCGTCTTGGAAATCCTCCGACGCTCGCGATGACGGCAACCGCATCGCCACATACGATCGACCAAATTGTCAACTGTCTGAAACTTTCCGATCCGGCGATTGTGGCGACAGGAACTCACCGGCCCAATTTGCGTTTGTCAGTGATGGCGTCCTACGGCGATGTGGAAAAAGAGCGACAACTGCGATCGCTGCTAGGCGACGAATCGGATTTGATCGCCAATGAGCCAGCGATTGTGTATTGCGCTACCACGAGCACCGTCGAGCGGCTTTGCAGCAAACTTTCGGACCTGCCGATGCCGACGCTGGCGTACCATGGCAAGATGAAAAAGGCCGACCGTATTGCGTCACAAGAAGCGTTCATGAACGGCCCTGCTGCGGTAATGTTCGCGACCAACGCCTTCGGATTGGGCATCGACAAACCGGACATCCGGCGAGTCATTCATCATGACATTCCGGGGTCGATCGAAGCCTATTACCAAGAGTTTGGCAGGGCGGGCCGCGACGGAGAACTCGCCGCATGCACGCTACTGTACGATCGCGAAGATCTGCGTTTACAGAAACTGTTCGCAGGCGGCAGCCTCGATTCTTCGCAATTGCGAACAGCACACCACACATTGATTCAAGGCGTCGAGCGATATAGTGACGACACCGGATCGGTAGCCTTAAAAGATCTAAAACAGATCAGCCCGTTGGGTCAGCAAACTTTGAGAAATTGCTTTCAACATCTGGCGTCGGCCGGTTTAGTGGCTCCTTCAGGTCGTGGCCAATGGACGTGCCTCGTCGACCAAATCGACCACGAAGTGACGGACCGGTTGGCAGACGAGTCGCGATTACGGAGTGAACACCGGCGCATCGCATTGGACCAAATGGTTCAGTATGCCGAATCGGCCGAGTGTCGTTGGTCACGGATCGCAAAGCATTTTGCGACACAGGATGAACAGGCGGGCGCAGAATGTTGTTGCGACAATTGCGTCGTCCAAGTCGCGAGTGTCGCTTAGCTCGACACAGCAGGCCGGACTGGGACACAACCGAATCGATTTTCCACAGAGACAATCATGTCACAGAAATTCAGAGTCAACCAATACGTCTGCTGGAACGCGAAATGCGAGCGAAGACGAGCCGGCCTATTTGATCGAGCAAGAAGACGGTGACGAAGTGCTGAAAAGCGAAAGTGAGTTAACGGACGCATGAACAAGCTTACAAAATTGGCGATCACCGCCGCAGCGGCTTACGGTGGATTGCAATGGGTCCGCACTGTGGCAAGACGCAAACGCGAGTTTTCTTGGCGTGACAAACGTGTTGTGATTAGCGGCGGTTCACGCGGGTTAGGACTCGTCCTAGCTCGACAACTCGCCGATCAAGGGGCTCGGTTGGCGATTTGTGCTCGCACTGCCAACGATTTAAGCGTCGCAGCGAGCGAACTGCGTCAACGTGGTGCCGAGGTGATCGTAAAACCATGCGACGTCCGCGATAAAACGCAAGTTGCCCAGTTCATCAAAGAGGTGGCACAAAACTTTGGTGGAGTTGACGTGCTAATCAATGTTGCGGGGATCATCACGGTCGGTCCCTTGGACTCGATGACGATGGATAATTTCGAAAACTCGATGAGAACGAATTGCTGGGGCGCCCTACATACCGTTCTGGAAACACTTCCCCATATGAGGAATCAGGGATGGGGTCGGATCGTCAACGTCGCTTCGGTAGGCGGTAAACGAGCGGTGCCTCACATGTTGCCGTACGCGGCAAGCAAATTTGCCTTGGTCGGACTTTCTAACGGTTTGCGAGCCGAATTGAAACAAGAAAACATTTTTGTCACCACCGCCTGTCCAGGATTGATGTGTACGGGCAGTCCTCGCAACGCGATTTTCAAAGGCCAACATCGCGAGGAGTATGCATGGTTCAGTATCGGAGACTCGATACCGGGAATGGCGATGAACGCGGAAACGGCAGCAAACCAGATTTTGACCGCATGCCAACATGGACGAGGTGAAGTATTCATTCGCAACCCGCTGAATTTCACGATTACGTTGCAGCAAATGTTCCCCGAGCTGACGAACGAGATCCTGGCTATCGCAGCTCGAGTGCTCCCCGAGATGGGCGGGATCGGCCGACGTGCAGCCAAGGGACATCAAAGCGAATCGAATTGGTCGCCTTCGGTATTGACCACGTTATCGCAGCAAGCGGCAGTGCAAAACAACGAGGTCTAACAGGTCAAGCGAGCCCCGAGACGCGAGTAAAATCGAATCACTTCAAATGGCTTGTGAAGTGCTGACACATCATGCCGTTTAGCAGGTAAGCAAGTTCGGGATCGTAGCGATGGCCGATGTCTCGCATAAAGGCATGTTCGCCATTGAATTCATGCCAACTGAATCTCGTGCCTGCCGCGGTCATTGCGTCGTAGATCACACGGCGTCCTTCGCCAGGGATATGAGGATCTTGGCGTCCCCAAACCATCATCAACTCGGCATCAATTTCAGGAATTCGGTCCAAGCTATCGTCGCACATTCCTTTGCCCAAACTGCGTTTGTGAATGTCGGTAGCGTAGAAACAGACAGCGGCTTGCACCTGTTTGTTCATGGCGGCACGAAAGGCGAGATGTCCGCCAAGACAGATGC
>CAXBHV010000377.1:0-6499 GCA_963974855.1 uncultured Rhodopirellula sp.
AGGCCGATGGCGAGCGGTAGGTGGTCGAGGTTGTCCGCCATCAGGGCAACGTCGGCGGTTTCGAGGGCCACATCGCTTCCGGCGGCTCCCATGGCGATGCCGACGGACGCAGATGCCATCGCGGGGGCGTCGTTGACTCCGTCACCTACCATCGCAACGCCGCCTTCGCTTTGCAGCTTCTTGATTTCGGCGACTTTGTCGTCGGGCATCAAATCGCCACGTGCTTCATCGAGCCCGACTTCCTTGGCGACCGCGTCGGCAACTTGTTGGTTGTCGCCGGATATCATAATCATCCGTTGGATGCCGAGTTCACGCAGTTTTGCAATCGTTCGTTTGGATGCTTCGCGTGGTGTGTCCATCAGTCCGATGACGCCGAGGTAACGGTCGCCGCGACGTACGATCATCGTGGTACGCCCGTTCTGTTCGAGCGACTCGACGATTGAACGCACGCTATCGGGAAGCGGCGGACCATCGACCTCTTCGAATAGGTCGTCTTTGCCAATATAAACCAAGTCGCCTTCGACCGTCGCTTGAATCCCGCGTCCAGTGATGCTTTTCAAATCGGTCGCTTCAGGGACATCTTCCCCACTCCCGTTCTCCCCCTCTCCCAACTTTTTCTTCCCGTCGCGAACGACGGCTTTCGCGAGCGGGTGCTTGCTAAGGTCTTCAACGGCGATTGCGAATCGCAAGAGTTCCGTTTCATCGACGCCATCTGCGGTGCGAACGTCGGTGACTTTGGGTTCGCCTTCGGTCAGTGTTCCCGTTTTGTCGAATGCGATTGCGTCGAGACTGCCAAGACTCTCCAGTGGCCCGCCGCCTTTGACCAGGATTCCCCCCCGAGCTGCTCGGGCGACACCGCTGAGAACTGCACTGGGTGTTGCGATCGCGAGAGCACAGGGGCTTGCCGCAACGAGGACTGCCATCGCTCGGTAGAATGAATCGCTAAAACGTTCGTCGATGACCAATGGTGCGAACATCAGAAGCACAACGCCGGTGATGACGGACGGAACAAAGTAACGTTCAAACTTCTTCGTGAACTTTTGTGTCGGCGAAACCCGCGTTTCTGCTTCGCTGACCATCGTGACAACGCGGGCGAGCGTGTTCTCCGCCGCCGTCTTAGTGACATGGATCTCGATGGAACCGGACTGATTGATTGTGCCAGCGAAGGCACGATATGCTGCGGAAAGTGATTCGGGGTCCGCCGCTGCGGCGTCAACATCGTCGACCGGGCGTTTGTCGACGGGAACACTCTCCCCGGTAATCGGTGCTTGGTTGATGCTGGATTCGCCTGCGATCACGAAGCCATCGGCGGGGACTCGCTCATCAGGTTTGATGACGACAACATCTCCAACGACCAACTCTTCGACCGGAACTTCCGTTTCCGAAGCATCGCGTCGAACGCGGGCTGTGCGTGGTGCGAGTTCGGACAAGGCTTCGATGGCACGCTTGGCTTTGCCCATTGCGTAGCCTTCCAGGGCGTGGCCGATGCTGAATAGAAACAGCAACAATGCTCCTTCGGCCCAAGCACCGAGTGACGCTGCACCGGCGGCGGCGACAATCATCAAGAAGTCGATCTCGAACTTTCCAGCTCGAATCTTTTCAATCGCTTCGGTGACAGTGTAGTAACCGCCAAACACATAGGCTGCAACATAACAACCCAGCGGAATCCAGTTGTTAATATCCGCAAACGTTTCGATCAGCCATCCGACCAGCAAGAACACGCCACAGAGGATTGCAAAAATCAGTTCTGACCTGGGGCCGAAGATGCCTCCGTGAGCATGATCGTGTCCCAAGTGATCGTGGTCGGGCTCGTGGCCTTCATCGTCGTGGTCATGCCCGGCGTGGTCGTCGGCAACCTCTGCTGTTTCGCTTGTCCATTCGTTAAGAGCCTTCGCGATCGCAGATTCATCGGTGGTCTGTTTGTCGTACTCGACACGAACAGCGCCATCGGGTGAGACAACTGCCTCAAGTACTCCATCCATGCGTGCCAGCCGTGACTCGATCGCCGAAGCACGGCGAGCGTGAGTTGAACGCGACTTACTGAGCCAGTGACCGTATCGCTGATCCAATTCGACACCGGCACGTTTTGCCAGTTCTCGTACTTCGCCGGTCGAGACTATTCTCGGATCGTAGTGAACACAAATATGTCCGGGTTTGTCGTCCTCCGACTGAATTGCATGTGCCGAGTCGATTCCCATTTTCGCAGCAAGCAGGACCGCCAAACGATCAATACTGGAATCATCTGAGTCGGTCACTGTTGGCAGAAGCAATTTCAGTTCAATTTGTTCCTTTTCCATCTTTATCTTTCCGGCTGGTGTGAAGCATGACAAGATGCTTTCCCTGGTTTGATTGAAGGAGCAAGAGAACCGGTTTCTCGCGGTCGAGCTTGCTTGTCATTGACACGAGCAATCGCCATGCCAGCGGCCACTCCCTCGCGATATGCGTCACTATCAAACGCCACTTGCGTGATCAAGGCACCGTGTGCGTCGGAGGGAAGCTCCAATTCGTAGATTATGGACGTGTTTAGACTTGATAGCCCCAGGCCGAGCGACGAATCGAAATACTCGAACGATCCGTGGGGGGGCATTTCTGATTGAATCGGTGCAACTTCTCGAGGTGCTTTTTGCATCCGTATTTCAATCTCGACGACCTTGTGTTCGCGAAGTACCGTAAAGACATGGCTCTTTCCCGGTTCGGCATCGGCAGTCAAAGTAGCTGGATCAAACAATTGGTTGATCGACTTTCCATCAAACTTTGTTATTACATCGCCTTCACGCAGTCCCGCATGTTTGGCCGGTGAGTGTCTCTGGACATCTTTGACATACAGACCAGCATTCACAGACGAATCAATCAGAGATGCCATTTCGGGAGTCAGAGTTTGGGTTTCGAATCCGAAATATCCTCGTTCGACATAGCCCTTAGATTGCAGTTGCTCCGCGATATCCCTGGCGATGTTGATCGGTGTTGCAAAGCCAATGCCCTGAAAGTCACCGGAAGTCGTGAATGCTCCTTCGATAATTCCGATCACCTCACCTCGCAGGTTCAACAACGCACCTCCCGAACTGCCGGGGTTAGTCGCTGCGTCGTTCTGAATCAACGGGTGCGGCGAGCTTGCGACCCAACGCTGCGTCGAACTGATGATCCCGGCACTGACACTGCGTTGCAGGTCGTAGGGGGATGCAACTGAGACGACCCAATCGCCTACGGAGATCACATCCGAGTCGGCCAGTTCGGCTTCTGACAGGTTCTCAGCCCCCGCGAGTTTGATGATTGCGATGTCGGATTGTGAGTCGCAGATCACTGCTTTGGCATGAAACTTTCTTCCATCAGCGGTTCGTACAACGACGGCATTGGCGTTTTCAACCACATGGCTGCATGTCAGTACACAACCGCGTCGGTCGATGATGACGCCTGATCCTTGGGCGTCATCCGAATGGCTCGTCGACGACGCTACATGCTGGCGATTGGGCGGGTTAAAAGACTGTGGTAAATTTGCTTCTTCACGCCATCGCATCGGCGTCGTCATGCGTGGGCCACGCAGAGCATAGACGGTCACAATCGAAGGTGACACGTCATCAGCAACCTGACGGACGACTCTCGACAGATTGTTTGCCGATAGGATCTCTGTCGTTCGGTCGCGTGCTTTAGGTTCTACCGCTACCAGAATTGACATCGCCAGTGATGCTGACAATCCGAACACTGCCAGACTCACAAGCTTGCTGAAATGATTCCGCATGATGATGGAATTCCGTTACGTTTGTGTGCTTTCCGTACTCAGTCGTTTTCGATCTTGATCTCAAGAGTAAACTTTTGCACGCCTGGTGTTGTTCGAGCGATTGCAACAATCAACGCGCGGTCATTGATATCGTTTACCGTACCTGTCAACTCGACGTGCCCAGATTTGATGCTTGAAACGCGGATGTCGTCGAAGCCAAATTTACGAACGATTCGCTCCACCTTTGCGTGCAACGTTTCTTGCGATCGGATTTGAATTTTGCCATCGGTCATTTTGCTGCCGCGTACAGAATTCGTTCATACTTCAACCAGCGTCGCAGTCGACGCTTCATCACGCGGGCCACCGCGTACAAAGCAACACCTGATGCCAACAGGGCGTACCACGAGTACTCAACCGCGACGCTTCCTTCGGTTGCATGGTGCATGACAAATTCCAATGCGGGAAATGCGAACGCGATCACGGCGGCTGCCGCAGACTCAGCACGAATGACTTTTGGGAAGTCCATGGGGAACTCGGCCTTCTTCCATTGCCGCAATCGCGGAAGAAACGCTGGCGTCTGAGCTGACCAAGCCATGAACTCACATCCAAACTTATTCTGCAGGAACGCTTCTTCAGCAAACATGATACGCTCGTAATACAACGCAAATGCCAAAATGTAAATCACGACCAGCCATAGTGCCGAAGCGTGCATCACAACCCCAAATGCAATCAGAAAATTGCCCAGGTACAACGGATGCCTCACCACCGAGTAGAAACCGGTTATGTTCAGCGAATCGGCGACTTGCGATTTTGTGTTTCGACCGGAGGTGGCTTCGGCGGCGTGACCGATGCAATGGCAACGGATTGCCAGCCCCAGCAGTGATACAGAGAGACTCAGAAGACTCCAAACTAAGTGTAGAATAGGATGCGAATCGATAACTGGACAACGTATCGCAGCTATCAGAATTAGCGGCAAGAACAAGAAGGGCAGATAGCTGCGCCAGCGGAACAGCCATGATCCCGATCTCACGAATTCGTCACTGAGACGCATTGCATTTAACCTTGCATTTTCTTGTAGTCGGCAGTGATGTTTGCAAAACGGTTCCCGGCGCATCGGCTGGTGATAGACGCGTTCCGGGAACCTAGCTGGCGGCTGAATGGCAACCACCAGTATGTTGAATGCCAATTTGCGATCATTGCTCGCAGATTGAAGCGAAAGCTCCTATCTGCGATTTTCACTCTTCGATTTTTAGTGGTCATGACCTTCGTGGTCATGGTCGTGGGCAATCGTCCCACGAAATGATTTTCCATTGATCGTGAGAACCAGTTTCGGATCGGCACCCTCTTCGTCTAGGTGTTCTCCGAGTTCCGCGTCTGTCGAAACAAAGCGTGACGACTTGCCTTGCGGGTCGGTTGCGTCAGGCGAAGCGGCCAGCTTGAACTGCTCTGGTTTTCCATCGTGCTTAACGTTGATCATGATCTCGGTCGATTCGATCGGGATTTGTTCGGTCGCAGCGGCGTTGAGTACGTAAATCGTTACTGAACCCGTGACTACGTCGTGAACGAGTTCGGCGTGGTATTCCTCGTTGCCGAGTTCAATCAACCCGCCGTGATGCGGCCCTTCGCTCGGGTGAGCATGACCTTCGTGATCGTCATGGTCATCAACCGTTGCTGGAGGTGCAGATGTTTCGACAGTCGTTCCACCGTCTTTGCAGCCGACAAGGCCGAAGGTCATCGAAACGAGTGCAAGCGTGAAGAGCTGAATTTTCATTGGATTTTCCTTGATAGAGTTTATTGATAGGAAGTTTCTTAGTGAGAATGTTTGACCTCGAACCCCGTTTTTGCGAGCCACTGTTCCCACGTGGTGGCAACTTGATGTGATCCTACTTCGATGTGTTTCCATTGCGGACAGCGGAAACTTAGGTCGGCGTGGCCGGAATGCTGTGAACTTTTAAGCTCGCATCCGAGTCCCTTTAACATCGCGGTCAGTTCCGCGAGCTGTTCTTGGTTTTCAACGTGAATAGTCTTCCAATCGGTGATGCGATAGTTGACCTCTTCGACTTCTCCCGCCGCGTGACTGTGTCCGGCATGATCGTGATCGTGTGCCGCATGGTCGTGACCTTCATGCCCAGCATGATCGGGGCCGTCGTGATCCGCCGCGTGACCGTGCAGGGTCTCGAATCCTGCTTTCTTGAGCCAAGATTCCCATTGGTGAGCCAGTTTGTCATTGGCGACTTCCAGGCTTTTCCATTTTGGTGAACGATAAACCACATCGGTGTGTCCACCGTGGTTGTTGATATTGGCTTCACAACCGAGTTTTTTTACGGCGGCAAGGTGCTGTTGCGCCTTGGCTGCATCGTCAAAGTGCATTTCTTTCCACTCAGGCAAGCAGAATGCGATCGACTCTTCGGCACTTGCAACGGTGCCAACCGATGCGAGTGCGACAAAGCACAGCAGTTTTGAAATTCGTTTCAACATAAAACTTTCCTTTTTGGAAAATGATCCGTCCGCTTCCTGTCTTAGGTCGCGGGTTCGGAAAGGGGTTGGGAGGTCTCTGTCGTCCTTGACCGAGAGTGGTTGATTTGTAGATGAGACTTCTCGTCTTCAGTTTCTTCAAACAGAGGAATGTCGGTTTTCGATTCGGTGACAACTCGCTCAGCCGATTTCAGTCCGATCAGCCAGAACAACGCCGGGTGGACAAAGAAGTCGAGGAGCGTCGAGCTAATCAGTCCGCCGAGAATCACGGTCGCAACCGGATACAGGATTTCCTTGCCCGGCTCACCG
>CAXBHV010000378.1:0-6495 GCA_963974855.1 uncultured Rhodopirellula sp.
GGACACACGCGGCCAGGCGGGCTGCAAATCCTGAAACGCCGCGTCCCGCTCGGGGTCGTCTTCTTTATCTATGAAAGTCGCCCCAATGTGACCGCCGACGCCGCAGGCATTTGCGTCAAAAGCGGCAATGCAGTCATCTTGCGTGGCGGCAAAGAAGCGATCCACAGCAGCAAGGCGATCGTCGAAGTGTTAGGCGAATCGGCCCAAGAGTGCGGTGTTCCCAAAGACGCAGTCCAATTGGTTTCGACCACCGATCGGCAAGCCGTTGGCGAATTTCTGTCGCTCGGCGATCTGATTGACGTGACGATTCCTCGTGGCGGTGAAGGACTGATCCGCCGAGTAGCTGCGGAAGCCACGATGCCGGTGATCAAACACTTTGATGGCAATTGTCACGTCTATGTCGATCAACATGCCGACATCGCGATGGCAGTCAACATCATCGAGAACGCGAAATGCCAGCGAATGGGCGTCTGTAATGCCTGTGAATCGCTATTGGTGCATGAGAAGATCGCGGCCGACGCGCTTCCCGACATCGCCAAACGGCTAACCGAACGAGGCGTCGAAATTCGCGCCGACGAACGAGCGATCACTTGGATCGACAACGCATTGCCGGCCACCGACGAAGATTGGTCGACCGAGTATCTGGGGCCCACAATCAGTGTCGCAGTGATCGGATCGCTCGAAGAGGCCGCTGCTCATATCAATCGATATGGTTCCCATCATACCGACGCGATTGTGACTGGCGATCTACGTGCCGCTGAAACCTTTACAACGCTGGTCGACAGTGCGGCAGTGATGGTCAACGCCAGTACTCGATTCAACGACGGCAGCGTGTTCGGGTTGGGCGCCGAGATTGGCATCTCGACCGACAAATTTCACGCGCGTGGCCCCTGTGGTCTTCGCGAATTGACCACTTACAAATACATCGTCCGTGGCGACGGCCACGTGCGAACTTAGTGCGACGAATCGGGCTCGCCACCGAAGTGACGATCGCAAACAACTGGTTCGCAAACAACAAGGACAAGGGATATGTCAGACGAATCGCTCAGCCAGAACCAAGTGGAAAGCTTGCTCAAGGCGATGGAAACGGTCGATAAACCGGAGCGGGATGCGGCCGATTCGGATGCCGCCGGAGCAAAGCCGAGCGATGGATCGGCCGCATCATCACGTGGAAAAACGTCCCACCAAAAAGTATCGGGGCTACTGCCTGAGGGGACACGAGTCACCTCGTACGACTTCAAACGCCCCGAACGCGTTGGCAAAGACCAGATGCGGGCGATGCATTCGCTGCACGAGACGCTAGCGCGTAACTACGGTGCGTCGATGTCCGGTTTGCTGCGGACAATGACCGAAGTCAAACTGCTAAGCGTCGATCAATTGACCTATAGCGAGTTTGTATTCAGCTTGGATAACCCCAGTTGCTTCAGCGTGTTGAAACCAAGCCCGCTCGAAGGCCACTGGATTCTGGACGTCGCGCCGACGCTTTCGTACGCCGTGATCGACCGCATGTTGGGCGGTGACCCCAAGCCCGGCGAAGCGATTCGTCGACCGCTGACCGAAATCGAAACTCGCCTGATTCGCCGAATTGTTGATCTGTTTCTGACGCAACTAAAAGTCACCTGGGAAAACATCGTCGAGCTCGAATTCGAGGTCGACCGGATGGAGAGCAATCCACAGCTAGTGCAAATCGTTCCACCGAACGAGGTCATCATCTTGGTCGGATTCGAGGTCATGCTCGGCAAGAACCGCGGCATGATGAATCTGTGTATTCCTTTTAATACGATCGAAGGCTTCAATTCCCAGTTGTCGCGAAACGGCTGGGTCGGTTACGGCAAAGGAAAGCCAACGGAAAAATCACGCGAACGGATCTCCACCAGCATCGAAACGGCTCCGGTAGACGTTGTCGTCACCTTGGCAAGATCCAAGATCCGTACAGGCGACCTATTGGAACTGTCGGTCGGAGATGTGATCACGACCGAAAAAGAGGTCAACTCGCCATTGGAGCTGTCGATCCAAGACGTACCCAAGTTCAACGCCCGCGCCGGTGCATTCAAAGGCAAAAAAGCGGTCCGGATCGAATCGATCCTCGAATCCAGACGCATCCCACCGGACGAAGAACCCGAGTAGGCGAGCGGCAATGAATGTCGTGGATCGCATCACGGATACTGATCGCGCTCGGTCGCCAACTCGATACCTCACCCTGCGAAGCATTCATTTCGGATACAAATTTCCGTATCCAGCGAAACTCACGACACTTCTTTTACTAGTCCAATGTCTCGGTGGTCTGCCAGTCATTTAGATTCTTGGACAATGGGCAAACGCGTTAAACCTCTCGGTACAACAGTCTTATCCCACAAAAATGCAGCACTCTCAGGTTTCAACCGGTGCCATCTGAATTCATGTCTCGCGCGGGACTCTTACTCGATCGAACGTAAGTGTGTGGATATTCTGCGACCTCGCTAGTATTGACATTTCCTCGGTTGAGAGCGTCGACGTTAGGCTCAAGTTTACTTTTACGCTATGAAGTGACGCTAATTCCTCCAACAGGTTCCTGGACAACGGGACACCTCGCAGCGTCAGTTCCCGAAGGGCGGGACAACGCTTCAAACGCTCGAATGTTCCCTCCGCTACAACGGAATCCGAGATAGTCAAGAACTTCAAACTGCGTAGTTTGGACAGGCCATCAGCGCCGAAAACGGAGAGTTGGGCGTTTTCGATCGAGAGACTTTCCAAGCTTTGCAGACTGGCGAGGATTTGCAAGTCGGAGTCATCGACTGTCTTTCCGCTGCCGCCCACATTGACACGTATAACGTATCTGAAAACATCCTCCCCATAGATGGATCGCGCGAGCAGGTGAAAACGTGACCTCGGAGGAGATTGGCTCGTTGGATCGTAGGTCACTTGCCCGTTCAACAATCGAATTGTGGATACGACTTTTCGCTGCTGATGCACTCGGTTAATAGGAATGACGACAAACGCGAGCATGACCGCGACGAAACCTGTCATCACAAACAAGACACGCAGCGTAAACTGTTTAGGACGCAGTCGTCTTGGTGCCACCCGACGAAAATATCGCTGACGCAGCACGCTCACGCTCGCCGCCGCCGCCAACAGGGAATTGCCGGAAAGCCACACGTAATAGCCAATCAGCAATTCCGCTAAATCGTGGACAGGGAAGAGGAATAATACAGACAATGCCAAAGCGAATGCGAGAATAGAGAGGACAGGAAAGGCTGCTTTTGTCCTGCCGCAAAAGCATAGAAGCAATGCGGTCCAATATGCCGAATTGGCGAGCCAATATGGTTTGCCATTGTCGAACAACGCAGGTAACGAAATGAGAAACGCTTGCCAGCCGTATAGATGCCGTTGTTGGTCACTTCCGTAAGTTGGCATCACGAACGACCCCACGTAAAAGGCTAGACTGAACATTATTAGCCACGCCACGGGATCCTTTTTCACCCATAGGTCCTCATCGGTTAACATGCTTCTTACTGTCTCCACCCTTTTGTTCGGACGCAATCGAACGCAGCCAGCTCGCTTTATCAATTCGGCGATTGGTTTTCTCGTGCGTTGCAGAGCTTTGCCTCTTGGTGCTGCTAGAAACTCGGACCCTGGCTCTCGGCAAAAACAAAAGGCACGCGGTGCAGAAGGGGCCGTTTCGAGCGGCGAGCGTCTCCGCCTACACCCCACAGCAGCGGCAAGAGAGCAAACTTGGCTGTGATGAAATTCGTTTGGCTATTCAAACGGAAGTTCGCTAACATGATTTTAGCCTTGAAAGAAGGAGTCGTGAGTCCTCTCTTTCTGAAGGCGACAGCTAGCTACATCTCGACCGCTGCAAAACTCATTTTTCTGCGAATCAATTAAAGATTTTAGCGCGGGCACAAAATTGAAAAACTCCGCGCTCGATCTGTTCCAGAATGTCGCCTACGAACGTGTGCAGTTGAATCCGCGTTTGCGCGTCAAGGAAGGAAGCTCGGACATTGTGCAACAGACGATGCTGGATGCTTACCGGGACTTTGCTCACTTTCGTGGCAAAACGGAGATGGAATTACGGGCTTGGCTAAAGATGATTTTGACCCACAACCTGCTTACCGTCTCTAGACGCTATGGAACACGCAAACGCGCAGTCGGGCGTGAGGTATCTCTGCAGAATCAGCTAGAAAAGTCTTCCGCTCTATTTCATCATCAATTGGTTGCCGAGCAAACATCACCCAGCATTAGGCTGATCAAGCAGGTGCGTTCTAAGCAACGGGCCGAAGCATTGCTAAGGTTGCTTGACGACGAGCGGTCAGCCGTGGTTCTAAAACACTTTCACGAAGGGTCCGTGGCTGAAATCGCTCTGCACCTCGGACGGACGCCGGAGGCATTGGCAAGATTGTTGCGGCGAGCCTTGAAGAAGTTTCGTCAGTTTTGCGAGAGAAAGCTTTACGATGCAAAGCGATGAACAAGGCAGTGAACAAGGCGAAGGCGCACGCGAGCGACAACTCGATGCGGTCATCGCCGAGTACTATCGACTCTCCGATACGGGAGAAATGGCGGACCAACATGAATTCATCCAACGCAATCCGGACTTTGCCTCGGAGCTCAAGGATTTCTTCTCGGATGCCCGCTTGTTACAGCACCACGATCCCTCCGATCCAACCGAAAATCGTCCTGGCCCCACGATCGGGATGGGTACGTCGCCACGAGCGCAGCCTGCCGCGGGGTCAGGCATGCGGAACTTTGGCGATTATGAAATCCTAGAGAAACTTGGTGTTGGGGGGATGGGAGTTGTCTACAAGGCCCACCAACACAGCCCCGATCGCACTGTCGCGTTGAAGATGCTTCGCGTGGGTCGATTCGCTACCGAAATTGACGTTCAACGTTTTGCGGCAGAGGTCGATGCAATTGCCAAACTAGAGCATCCCAACATCGTGTCGATCTACGAGATTGGATCTCATAACGGTGAACACTTCTTCACGATGCAATTGGTGCAGGGATCCCGTTTTGATGAGTACCTAGCCTCGGATCAGTGCGACCGTTTGGAAGCCTTGGACATCTTCTCTCAGGTATGCGACGCGGTCGCGCACTGCCACGACCATGGAATCATCCATCGCGATTTGAAGCCATCGAATATTCTGCTAGACGAGAAACGGACAGCAAAGCTAACCGACTTTGGACTCGCAAAGCACTTAGAGAAAGAGACGAACCTGACCTGCACCGGCGATCTGGTGGGAACACCGGGGTTCATGGCCCCCGAGCAGGCTGACGGTTCAACCCCGACCGCGATCGACCGACGAGCCGACGTCTATTCTCTCGGTGCCATTCTTTACAAGATCTTGACCGGCCATCCGCCGATTGATGTTGCCGAAGTAAATCTGGCGGGCGCAATCCAGCGAATTCGGAGCAACGAGATCATCGCTCCTCGATCGATCGACCGCTGGATCCCTCGCGACCTCGAAACCATTTGCCTGAAGTGTCTCGATGTCCGTCCTACACATCGATACCAAAACGCAAGAGAGGTCGCCGAGGAACTCCGGCGATATGCGGACCGCGAACCGATTACGGCCAGACCGCTATCTCGCTCGCGTCGACTTCTTCGCTGGTCTCGTCAGCAACCAGGGCTTGCGGTGACCTGGCTCGCGGTGACCGTCTTTTACCTGTATCACCTCGCGTTACTTTACCTACTCGACGGCCCGGAGACAGAGAAGAGTGGTTCAATAAGGTTGCAACTGCGGTGGTAATCGTCTGGGTGTGTGGAGCCTACGGGTTCCAAAAACTGCTGTTTTCGACCCGCGGTGCCCGCTGGCCGTTGTTCGGCTGGGTCACCATGGAAGTCGCGTTGCTCACTTATCTAATATCGACGGGGTGGGCCGCAAAAAGTCCTTTGGTCGTCATCTATCCGGTGCTTGTGGCAGCTTCGGTCATTCGTTTTCAACCTGTTTTAGTCGCCTATGTGACTTTTCTGTGCATCGTCGCCTATTCGTACCAAGTTTGGCGAGCACTCGTGGACGACTTACCAGGCGGATCTCTTGCGGTGAGGACAACGTGCGTGCCTTTGGGGATTAGCATCCTGTGCATCGGTCTCATTCAATACTTTGCACTGCGGCGGTCACGGACGGCGATGGAACTGGTGTTAGATCGAAGAAAATAGTCGGCCGAGTCGCCTGTCCCGTCGAGCGCGAGCGACGGATTCTCGCCAAAAATCAACCATTCGCCTGCGAGCGTCTTTCCACGGACATCCCTGCCAATAAAGCGAACGTGATTGCGACGAAATTTGTTTGGCAACTTAATCGGAAGTTTGCTAACATAATTTTTGCCATGAAAGTCGCAGTGGTTCGTTCTCTCTTTTCTTGGGGCTACAGTTAGCTAGACCTCGACCGTTGCGAGACTGTTTTATTGCAAATGAATGAAGCGGGTAGGCATGCATCATTGGGTGAAATCCCATTAGCCGCTTGGCCCAACGCTGTGACGCATTTAGAGACGGCAAATTACGGCATTTGCTTTCCGTAGCTA
>CAXBHV010000379.1:0-6485 GCA_963974855.1 uncultured Rhodopirellula sp.
CGATAGCCTCCTTCGAACATCGTTCCTTTGCCTTCACGGAGCGGTGCTGCCGATCCGGCATGCGTTCCATAGGACAACCAAGGGCCATTGTCGCTGGTAAAAATCACTAGCGTGTTTTCGGCTGCATTGATCGACTCGATTGCGTTCATGATTTGGCCCACGGACCAATCGACTTCCATCACCACGTCCCCGAAAATGCCCTGCCCGCTTTTGCCTTTGAAATCGTCCGAGGCATACAGCGGGACGTGAACCATCGGGTGCGGCAGGTACAGGAAGAAGGGCTGATTTGCGTTGGATTGGATGAATTCCACTGCCCGCTCGGTGAACTGTTTTGTCATCTGTTCCTGGTCCTCAGGTTGGATGTCGGGGTTCACGATTTCGTAGCCCTTGGCTCGTGTCGCCGAGATCATCGGCAACTTGGGCCACGGTGATTTGGCTGTGGGGTTTTTCTCGCGTTTGGCAAGGAAATCAGGGTGAAGCGGCCACATGTCGTTGCTGTAGGGGATGCCATAGTACTGATCAAAACCATGGGCAGTGGGTAAGAATTTAGGGTGGTGCCCGAGGTGCCATTTGCCAAACATCGCCGTTGCGTAGCCTTTTGATTTACAAACCTCGGCTAGCGTCGTTTCCGCAGCGCTTATGCCAATTTCGGATTTGGGCCCAAGTGCTCCCGAGATGCCGACGCGGCGGTGGTAGCAGCCCGTCATCAGCGCCGATCGCGATGCGGAGCATACTGCGGATGACACGACAAAATCAGTGAAACGACGACCTTCGGCGGCCATCCGATCTAAATTCGGAGTGGGGTACTTCGTATCACCAAACGGATGAATGTCAGCGTATCCCATGTCGTCAATGAAGATCACAACGACGTTGGGCGGAGTCGATTGCGTTTGAGCCAACACCGGCGTTGGCAACGTGAGCGTCCACAGGAAAAGGGAGCAAGCTAATCGAAGAGCGAGTCGTCTCATGTTGGTCACGCAGCAATGTAGGAGGAGGGATTTTTTCGGAGAGATTAACCCGCAGTTCCGCAGGCTCGATCGGGAACAGTATAGTTTCGATACACTCGATAGTGTTGATGTTGTATTCTGCACAGCCCTTCTCTCGTTTGTTTTTGACATGACTTTTTCGCCATCACCGATCGCTCGCGTTCACTTCGAGCGAAACCAATGCACTCGCGGTGACCGGGATGCCTTTGTCGAGCATCGGCGTCAAGTCACAGAGCTGATCGCAAACACCGCAAGCAGTTCACATCGTCGTCTCTGTTTGCTTGGCGTCGGCAACGGGAACGATGTCGAACTCGAAGTTTTGGCAAAGCGTTTTGACGAGATTTGTTTGGTTGACCTCGACGACACTGCGCTTCGGCAATGCGTTGACGGTCTGTCCGCGACGACTGCCAGCCGAATAATGCTCCAAGCCGGAGTCGACCTGTCGTGCGTTCTTTCGCAGCTCGATTCGCTTCATGCTGAACCGTCGGTATCGGAGCACCCGCTCGATGATTTGGCGATGCTGGCCCGCGATTTACCGCCCCAGATCGATCTTGGGCAATGGGACGTCGTGGTTTCGACCTGCCTGTTGTCTCAGTTAATCGATTCTGTATTCATTGCGATTGGGGTGGACCATCCGCGGTCCGCCGAGTTGGTGCTGGCGGTTCGCGATGGCCATTTGGCCCAGCTCGCCGCCTTGACCAGCGGACACGGGAAAAGTCTGCTCATCACCGACTTTGTCTCCTCGGACACCCTGCCCGAGTTGCTGCATGTCTCTGACGACCAACTTCAATCGCTCGTGCACCACGCCGTCGCAAACCGCAACTTCTTTACCGGATTGAATCCCGCAGTGTTATTGCATCGGTTGCAGAAAAACAATGTTGTGGTGAAAGCGTACCCCGCGTGGCGTTGGAATTTGGGGACTCGCTGTTTTGCGGTTTGTGCAATCGAAACGGTGAGCTGACTCACGTAGCGGGACAATAAATAGAGGCCAAATACGTCATCTTATTCCTGCTAGGAATTTGACTACAATGCGAATCTCAAATTCACCCTCCCTCTGTACTCGCTGCCCATCCAACCTAGAGTGCGTGTCATGAAATATCTCATTTGGGGCCTCATTCTCTTCTTGGTGGTAATCCACCAAGATGTCTGGAATTGGGGCAATGACCGGTTAGTTTTCGGTTTTCTGCCCTTCACACTTGCCTATCACGCCGGAATTTCGATTGCGGCAAGTGTGGTTTGGTACCTGGCCGCCACGTTCGCTTGGCCCCAGCACCTCGAAGATGATGCAATGTCGGCCACAGAAACCGAGGAGAGTGCAGTATGAGTCCCGGAATGATCAAAGTCACCATTATTGGTGTGTACCTGGGGATGTTGCTGTGCCTCGGTCTGTTTTCGTCGCGATTGTTTAAGGGAACGTCCAAAGATTACATGCTGGCGAGCCATTCGATTGGTCCGTTCCTGCTGCTAATGTCGCTGTTCGGGACCACGATGACCGGTTTTGCACTGGTTGGGTCCACCGGCGAGGCCTTTTCCGAAGGCGTGGGGGTCTACGCCATGCTGGCCTCTTCGTCGGGCATTATCCACTCGCTGTGCTTTTTCGTCCTGGGCGTGAAGCTGTGGTCGTGGGGTAAAAAATATGGATACACTACCCAAGTAGGGTTCTTTCGTGACCGCTTGGAGAGCAACAACATCGGTTTAGTTTTGTTCCCGATTCTTGTCGCCCTGGTGGTTCCCTATTTGTTGGTCGGCGTCGTGTCGGCTGGAAAGGCGATCGAGGGAGCAACTCGCGGTGATTTTCCGGGTTTGACCGAGAACGGGAGCATTCCTCCGTGGTTGACCGAGTTGGTGATTTGCGTGGTCGTGCTGGTCTACGTTTTCTTTGGTGGCATGCGAGGCACGGCGTGGGCGAACACGTTTCAAACGATCGTGTTTATGATCCTGGGCGTTGTGGCGTTCTATTTGATCGCAACCAACCTTGCCGAAAAATCGGTTGCCGACGGACGTGCCCATGAAATGCGTGACGGCGAAAGGGTCGTTCGCACCGAACCTCCGACCGGGTTCTTAGACGCCTTACATATTGTCAGCCAAGAGATACCGAGGGCGAGACGTGTTCGAGCCGAAGTGACGCTCTCGGATCAGATTGAATCGGTCGAGGCACCGGCTCAGTTTCGGACCCGTGAAAAAATGGATCCGTGGTTGTTCTTTACCTACATGTTGATTCCCTTTTCGGTAGGGATGTTTCCCCACTTGTTCCAGCACTGGTTGACCGCCAAAAGTGGTCGTGCGTTCAAGTTGCCGGTAGTAGTCCATCCCGTCTTCATCTTGATTGTCTGGATCCCCTGCGTGTTGATCGGGGTCTGGGCCACCAGCGGACTGATTAATATTCCGCCACCGATTGCTGCGGAGCCAAACAAGGTGCTCGGCTTTATGGTCAAGTCGCTCTCAGGCGATGTCCTCGGCGGCTTTTTGTTGGCTGGGATTCTGGCCGCGATCATGTCCAGCCTGGATAGTCAATTCCTCTGTATCGGAACCATGTTCACGACCGATATCGTGGTCCACTACGCTGGCAAGGACCGCTTTACTGACCGACAAATTGTCTTGATCTCGCGATGCTTTATCGTGGCGGTCGTTGCGATCACGTACGGTCTTAGTTTGACCGACGTGGCTCAAGCACGCGTGTTTCAGTTAGGTATTTGGTGCTTCAGTGGATTTAGCAGCCTATTTCCGCTCGCGTTGCTGGCGGTTTATTGGCCTAAGCTAACCAAATGGGGCGCCTATGCTGGCGTGATCACTGCGTTTGCAACTTGGTGTGTGTTGTTTGCCAAGTCGGATTTCGCGAAGATCGAGAACTGGTCCGTCGATATCCCTTGGGGTGACGAAGTCATTCACACGATGCCGGTGGCAACGATGTTTATAGCATCCGCCGTGGCCATCGTTGTGGTTTCGCTTGTCACCAAACCGCCAAGTGATGCGACGCTACAAAAGTTTTTTCCCGAGCGAGCATAGTTCGTATCCATGGTGACTTGGGAAGCGTGGTTTACCGTTATCATCGCTGGCTCACTGCTGGTGTGTCTCGCGATGCGTGTGGCGGCAACCGACTTGCTTGCCTTGATGTTCCTTGGGTTAATTATGTTAGCCCAAGAAGTCAGTGGGTCGACGTTATTACCGACCGCCGAAGAGGCGGTCGCGGGCTTCGGCAACAAAGGCTTGATCACCGTCGCTCTGCTGTTTTCAGTAGTCGCCGGACTCGAGTTTACTGGTGGCACCGAACTTGCCACCGGGTGGCTGCTTAGCAAGGCCAAGACTCTTTTCGATGCGCAGGTCCGGCTGCTTGTTCCGGTCGCTGCGCTGAGCGGTTTTTTGAACAACACGCCGTTGGTTGCGGCGCTGATGCCGGTCGTTGGCGACTTGAGTAAACGCGTCTCGGTCAGCAGCAGTCGGTTGCTGCTGCCGCTGTCGTACGCCGCGATTCTTGGCGGCATGTGCACGATCATGGGGACCAGCACCAATCTGATCATCAAAGATAAGTACGAGCAGCTCAACGGCAATCAGATGGCGTTCTTTGAGCCCGCTGCCGTTGGCGTTCCCGCCACGATTGTGGGTTTGATCTACATCATCATTTGTGCCCGCTGGTTGCTGCCCGAGCGTCAGGCGGCTGTTAGCGTTTCGGATGACCCGCGACAATACACCGTCGAAATGGAAGTTGATCATTCGGGACCGCTGGTGGGACGTACGCTGCAAGAGGCAGGGCTGCGGCATTTGCCGGGGTTGTACGTTGCCGAGATTCAGCGTGAGGACGGGGTTATCGCGGCTGCTAAGCCGAATGAGGTGTTGCGGGCCGATGATGTTTTGATTCTCGTCGGCGCCCTCGATAGCGTCGTCGATATGCGAAAGATACGAGGCTTGACGATTCCCGACGGCAAGTTTCGCTCGCACTACAACGCGGCCGTTGTCGCGGTTGCCCGTGGCGGTCGTCGGTTGACCGGCAAGATCGGTGATGTGCGGTTAGAGGTAGGCGACGTGTTGCTACTAGAAGCGTCGCCTTCGTTTTTGCATCGACGTCGTGAATCGCATGACTTTTATCTGGTCAGCACCGTCGAAAAAGGAGCGGTCCGCCGTCCTGAACTCGCTTGGTTGTCGATCGGCGTCATGCTCGCCATGGTGGTCGCCGCGACGTTGACGCCCGTGTCGATCATGACGTCGGCTCTGATCGCTGCGATTGCCATGATCGCGTTCCGCTGCTGCACCGCATCGGAGGCACGTCGAAGTGTCGATTGGTCGGTGCTGATCGTGATCGGAGCGGCGATCGGAATTGGCGAATCGCTCCGGCAAAGCAAGGCGGCCGATGCCATCGCCAACGGCATGCTCAGCATTGCCCAAGGTGAGAATCTCGGTTCGCTGGCGGCGATCTTTATCGCCACGATGATCTGTACCGAGCTGATTACAAACAACGCTGCGGCGGTGTTGATGTTTACCATTGCGGTCAGTACGGCAGACAAATTGGGTGTCGACCCAGCCCCATTTGTCATCGCCGTGATGATTGCGGCATCGGCAAGCTTTCTGACGCCGATCGGTTATCAAACCAACACGATGGTTTACGGTGTCGGCGGTTATCGTTTCAGCGACTACGTACGATTCGGCTTCCCGTTAAGCATCATTGTGTTCACAGTTTCGATGCTGATCATCCCCCAAGTCTGGCCGTTCACCCCCGTCGTCCTGCCCGCACCCTAATTTTGCCCGCCCCATAATTTCATAGTGGGTTTCGCCGCGTTTCTTGCAGCGCAGATGGCATTGGGCGAAAAGCTCGGTTGCTCGTTCATTGGACTTGCAGTCGTTTCCGGTTGCGCGAACTTTCGGCTATTTATTCGCCAACTCCGAGAGGCTGCTGACTTTGTGAGCCGTGACGCGTGAGCGGCCGGGTCCCGCGTACTACCCGAGGCCTTACGGCCAACGGCTCACCTCCGTCGTGCATTTCAACGATGCTCTAGACAGGATCGAGAGGACACGACTAAACTATTTATCGACCGGTGGTCGATAAATAGTGGACCGGCGGTCGAATTTCAGGGGGAGAGGTAACGGGAGTCCCACAAAATGAATTGGCAGCGAGCGAGGAAACCGGCACAAAAAGCCGAGCGAATGACCGCGATTTTGGATGCCGCCGCGTCTCTTTTTGACGAGAAAGAGCTTTCGCAAATCTCGATGCGGGATGTCGCCCAGCGTGCAGGAGTGGGCAAGGCGAGTCTGTATCACTACGTCAAAACCAAGGAAGAAGTGTTTCTGTCGCTCTATGGTCACGAGCTACAGTCGTGGCTCGAGAGCCTCGAGAAACGGCTCGATCGTCTCCGCAAGCCCACGCCCGAGCGTGTCGCTGCGGCACTGGTTGACGAACTGACGTTGCGGCCCCGGCTATGCCGATTGAAAGTGGTGCTAGCGGTGGTGCTCGAGCGCAATCTGTCGGACGAAGCGATCACCGAATTCAAAGAGTCGCTATTGGAACCG
>CAXBHV010000380.1:0-6482 GCA_963974855.1 uncultured Rhodopirellula sp.
AAGGCAAGTTGCCTGATTTTTTCGCGATACGCGCCGCAATAGCTCAGCGATGGTGACCGGAGCATCCAATGCCGGTCCCGAGTCCCCTCCCGTCAGCACAGGCCACGGTCCTGTGACCGATCCCGCAGGATGAGCCCAACGGTTCAGAAATGCATCATCAAGCTTTCCTTCGAGACCACGCATTCGCCGCAGTGCTTCAAAAGCAAGCACCGCGAGCTGTTGTTCCCCCAGTGATTTGCCAATTTTCACTGTTCCAGGATCCGCCTCTGCATCGTTTTGCAAAAATTTCCCCAGTACAGAGATCGCCGAAGCGCGATCGTCCCCGAAATCTTCGACATCGAAAATAGGTTCGACGCGTTTCGCAAAACCTTCTTCATCCATCGTCAACATCGCATACGATGCTTCGAGCTTGAGAGTGGCTCCGATCGATTCCGCAAGCTGTTCGAGGTGTTCTTGAGCGGACAAGAATCCACGGGGCGTCGGCACTCGTTGGCGTAGACTTGTTTCCGTCAAATCCAATGTCATCCAATCCATTTGGACGGGGACGCCTGAGAGTTGGCTAAACAACAACACCAAATCGCTGAGCGGATAGCCTTTTGAGTTTAATGCGAATTTCAACGCCAAGGCTCGATTCATATCGATCGCCGGAGGCGGTGTCGCGATCATCATCGGATCGAGTGTTTCTTCGGCAGCAGCTTCCACTTTCATTTTGTCGAGCGTCGGCGGCGTCGCAATTGTCGGCTTCGTTTCGTTCGCCTCGCGTCCAAGATCCAACAATACCGTGAATTTACGCAATTCAGCTGGGATCTCATCGAGCTTTGACATGCCGTCATCCGCGACAGGGGCAACGGCATCTCGATCCGGTTTGCCAATCGGTCCCAAAGGATCGATGGGAAGCAAATCAGCGGGGATCTCAGGCGAAGTCTCTTCTTTTTTAGACGTCACCATCGCAACTTCGGGTATGGTCGGTTGCGTTTCGTCGATGTTACTTTTTGTGTCGGCGGCGTCTAATTCGTTGTGATTTTCCTGCGGTGCGTTCGGGACGTCTTGCTTTGATTCAACGTCGGTTGAGTCGCTTGGCAAATCCAGGGGCTCAGCAACGATCACTTCAGCAGGGGCAACATCCGTTGACACATTTTCCGGCGGTTGTGTTGCTGCTGCTACTTCGGTCCCTGTGTCACCTCGGCTCCAAGTCCGCACAAACCAGGCGAACACAACGATCGCAATCAGCAACGTGGCGATCGATACCGCCACGATCATTCCGACTTGACGGCTCTTTCGCGTGCGATCGCTTTGCCAACCCTCTGGCGACATTTGCATCGCCGAGTCAGCAAACGATGAAGGTGGAATCGAATCCGATCCGGAAAACGATTCTGCAGAAGAATGTGTCGATTCGGGAAACGGATCCGAATCAATCCCCCCCGCAGAAATGGCATCACGCGTGATCGTCTCGCTATCGACGCTATCCGTCCCCAGAGCGACTCGTTCTGGTGCCGTCGGCAGCGAGTCAGGGACGTTCGACTCGGAATCACTCTGGATTTCCACCATGGATCCGCATTTCGGACATGCGGAAATCGTCCCCAGCAGTGACGCGTCGGTCACCCGCAAGCGACTTGAACAGGTCAAGCACTGGACTGCAAAAGGTTGAAAAGCCAATCGACCACTTCCAAAGAATCACGTTTCCAGCGTCGGATGCTGGTTCCAAGTCTCGTCCGGGAACCGATACAAGTTGATTTTCGAACGATTCACCTCTGCTTTATCATGATCATTTTCCGGAAAACAACCAACCGTAATCGAACGTTCGCGGGTCAGTTATCTCTGTTTGATCGCAGCTCACCCTTACGAAACCGGAAATCGGTGTATCCCCGATCCCATTTTGCTGAATTTTACGCCCCCCGTGTTTTACGGCTTTTCTGCCAGACTTGGGCCTTCGTCTGCAAAAGTTTTTTTCTTCTGGTCCCCCCTGCCTACGTCTTCGCTGGGCGATGGGCACGGCTGGGCCGTTAGGACATGCGGGATATTTGGGCGTTTACTGCGATAGTACACACTTGGTAAATTTCCGTTTTCGATGCGTTGTCCTTATCGAGCTGTGGCATAATAATTTCCGTCTTGACGAACTCACTCGATTTTCTATCGTATCTCCAACGTGGCAGTCGTTCTCTGAATCGCTGTCACTCCGTTGCCATTTCGATCCTTTTGGTGCAAATCCGTTCATGATGCCGCGTTTTTCAGGTGCATTCTTCGCTCTTGTGATGCTCGCTTTGGCACTGCCATGTGGGACGTTTTTCGTGCCTGCGTCGCTGCTTGCCAACGTTTCGGACTCACAAACGCCAGCGGAAGAGCACGAGGAACGTCAACCCATTTCGGAGACGAGTCGCGAACGAAATTCGCAACTCCGCAATCGACGCGAAAGCGCCTACCCCGTCGCGTCGGCTCTGCTGCGTTCGGGAGCAACGGGTCGTTTAAATGAGGTTACCCTTCGACGCAGTCTCGAAGGGCATCGAATTCACGAAGCACTGCTTGCGCCGATCCGCTGTTAGCAGACTTTCTTCTTCGGACGCGCTCGTCGTTCGACATTCTCCGCGCCTTTTGACAGCAAATAGCTGCCGATATCACGCGCACTACGTGCTTTGTGTCCGCGTTTCGACTCGCGCACTTTTGGTTACGTCATGCACGTTGGGCAGCGATGCAAATCGGTGCGTCCATTGCAGTTTCTAGATAGCACGGCGTTTCCAACGAAACATGGCGATTCTGACGCTGCATGGCGGTTCCGAAGAGGCACCACCCGGATGTATTAACGCAAGTGTTACGAAAACGATTACGGCGAGTTCTCTCTCGCAACCTCATTAAAAAACAACCTCCGTTATAAAAACACCATTGATGGCAAACTCAAATCTACTTCAACCTGACACACGTACCTCGATCTTTTCTCCGCAGACGGTTCCGAAGGACTTACTTGCGGGGGTCGTCGTTTTTCTGGTGGCGTTGCCGCTCTGTCTCGGTATCGCGATTGCATCAGATGCACCACCGTTTGCAGGTGTTTTAGCCGGTATCATCGGAGGCATTGTCGTCGGCTCGCTGAGCGGATCGCATACCAGCGTTAGTGGTCCTGCGGCGGGATTGACCGCGATTGTCGCCGTCCAGATTGCGACACTGGGATCCTTCGAGGCGTTTCTGCTCGCCGTGCTTGTCGGCGGCGTGCTGCAAATTGGATTGGGGATCGCCCGCGCCGGTGCACTCTCGGCGTTCTTTCCATCGAGTGTGATTAAGGGGCTGCTGGCTGCGATCGGCGTGATCCTGATTTTGAAGCAAATCCCACACATTCTTGGCCATGACAACGACCCTGAAGGGGACATGGCATTCTCGCAGCCAGATAACGAAAACACATTTACCGAAATTTTCTCTACCTTTGCTGGCGACATTCATGTCGGGGCGTTAGTAGTGGGACTGCTTTCGATTGGCGTGCTAATCGTGTGGGAGAAAGTCAAACCGCTGAAACGGTCTTTCCTGCCCGGCCCTTTGGTCGTCGTTTTGATGGGCGTTGCCATCAGTGTCTACCTCCGCACCCTGGGCGGAAAATGGGAAATTTCTTCGTCGCACCTTGTGCAATTTCCTGTCGCAGAATCCACCTCTGCGTTTTTCTCGTTCTTCACCACGCCCGACTTTTCTCAGTGGACCAATCCGGCAATCTATATCGCCGGAGTGACGATTGCGATTGTTGCTTCGTTAGAAACATTGCTGAATCTTGAAGCGGTCGACAAAATCGATCCCGAGCATCGGGATTCACCTCCGAGCCGCGAATTGGTCGCGCAAGGGGTGGGCAATGTTATCGCAGGACTCGTCGGAGGACTGCCGATGACCTCGGTGATCGTCCGCAGTAGCGTCAACGTCGACGCCGGAGTAAAAACGAAATTGTCTGCAATTTTCCATGCAGTGCTGCTGCTGGTGTGTGCGGTATTCTTCCCAATGTACCTGAACATGATTCCGCTTTCTGCGCTGGCGGCAATCCTGCTTGTCACCGGGTTCAAACTGGCCAGTCCAAAGCTATTTTCCCAGATGTGGAAAGAAGGCCGATATCAATTCGCTCCGTTTATCATCACGCTCGTCTCGATCGTGATGACCGACCTGCTGATTGGAATTCTGATTGGCCTAGGTGTCAGTGTGTTGTTCATTTTGAACAGCAATTTGCGTCGTCCGATCCGCCGGATTGTCGAAACCCACCTCGATGGCGATATCGTGCATGTGGAACTGGCAAACCAAGTCAGTTTTCTGAATCGCGCGGCCTTGGACAAACTGCTGGGCAATGCATCGCGAGGCACCCACTTGTTGATTGACGCGACGGAGTCAGACTATATCGATCCGGATATTTTGAGCCTGATTCGCGACTACAAGACAAACACTGCGCCGGTGCGTGGCGTGACGGTTAGCTTGAAAGGATTTCGCGACAAGTACAAATTGCAAGACGAAATTCAATTCGCTGACTATTCAACGCGTGAACTACAGGACCGCGTGACCCCCGGACAAGTTCTATCGATTCTGCGCGAAGGCAACCACCGATTTGTTTCCGGCAATCGGTTGACACGTGACTTTGGTCGCCAAGTCCATGCAACCGCGAGCGGGCAAACCCCATTGGCGGTGGTCCTCAGCTGTATCGATTCGCGAGTTCCAGCTGAATTGGTGCTTGATGTCGGTCTGGGTGACATATTCAGTGTCCGCGTCGCTGGCAATGTGATTGGCACGAAATCACTCGGCAGCATCGAATATGGTGTCACGGTCGCGGGCGTCAAACTTGTGCTCGTGATGGGGCACACTCGCTGTGGTGCCGTTACCGCCGCTGTGAATTTGCTGGGTACGAACCAGGACGTTGAACAGGCGACCGGTTGCCCCCATCTACATGCGATCATCAACGAAATCGAACCTTCAGTCGATCGCGACGCGTTCTATGCGGCAAGTGCCCAAGATGAATCGCAAATCGAAGCGGTTATCGACGAGGTGATCGTTCGCAATGTGATGCAAACCGTGCAAAAAATTACGACGCGGAGTGGAGCGATTCGAACTGCTGTCGAATCCGGAAAAGTGATGGTCGTCGGTGCCATTTATGATGTGGCCAGTGGCAAAATCGCCTTTCTTGATGATCAAGGCAACGAGCGTCCCCATGTGCCCTCGTTGGCGCAACAAGGCGTGTAACCGCCATGCTGTGCGAGCTTCACGAATCTTGAGTTTGCTAGCAGCTATCTTTCATAGACTTCTGCTTGCTAGCAATTACTGAAAAGCGAATCGGCATTCGGCGCAGTGCAACATCCAAGGTGTTCGCACTGCGTTGTGTGTTGCTTTCGGCCCGGAAAACAGCTTGTTTGGTTATAGAAACCGAAACTGCCGCGACGTGCTTCAAGCATCCCTTTGATTTGAAATCGCTCTTGATGGAAACTCTCACACGCAGGTATACAGAGGCGTGAGAAGCCGCGAATCTTGAATTGAGGAAGCTCGCCGTACAGGGATCGTGACGCGGGCAGGCTTTTCAAAAACAGCATAAAAGCAAAGCAAGGATGCTCCCGATGAAAAAACGACTTAGCAGCTTGGCTATCTTGGCCGAAGGAAAGCTCATTGGCGGTGATGGCGATACCGTTTGCCACGGTGCATTCCCATTGGGGGAAGAGGACAGCGGTCACGTCACGATGCTCGACGATCCCCGCCGGGTAGCAGATCTCGATCAATCCAAAGCGGTTGCCGTCGTCTGTTCCGAGCCACTTAAAAACACCTCGATGGCTCAAATCGTTGTCAGCGATCCCCGCGACGCGTTCACTAAAATCGTGGCCTGTTTTCGTCCTCCGGTCTCATTCGATTTGCCGGGCTGGGGAATTGACCCGTCGGCGACGCTTGCCGACTCGGCACGCATTCACCCGTCGGCGATCATCGGTGCCGGTGTCAGTGTTGGCCAGCGGACCCGAATCATGCCTGGCGTTGTTGTGTTGCCAAATTGCAAGATCGGTGACGATTGCGTCATCCACAGCAACGTTACGCTTTACGAAAACACGCAAATCAGCGACCGAGTGACGATCCATGCTGGAACGATCATTGGCGCAAACGGATTTGGTTATCGTCAAGAAGCGGGACGCCACGTTCCGACCGCACAACTTGGCTTTGTGCAAATTGATTCGGATGTCGAAATCGGAGCCTCTGTCACGATCGACCGAGGAACCTATGGCACCACTCGCATCGGCGAAGGAACCAAGATCGACAACCAAGTCATGATCGCGCACAACTGCAAAATTGGTCGTCATAATCTGATTTGTAGCCAAGTTGGAATCGCAGGCAGCTGCACCACAGGCGACTACGTCATCTTGGCCGGCCAAGTGGGGCTGAAAGATCACATTAACTTGGGGGACCAAACAATCGTGGGCGCTCAAGCCGGTGTGATGGACGATTGCGAAGGGCACCAAGTATATCTCGGTTCTCCCGCGACCCCGCAACGCGAGCAAATG
>CAXBHV010000381.1:0-6470 GCA_963974855.1 uncultured Rhodopirellula sp.
AGCCGACTCTGATTCAACCGATCTCGCGCGATTAGAAAACACGCGTTTGATCGAAGCCGAGCGAGCCGCGATTGGCCACGAGATTCATGACGCGTTATTGCCGCTGATCTTTGGTGCGTCGGCGGGGCTTCACAACTTGATCGATAGGCAAGACTATTCGTCGGAGGACGCATCGGATCCAACCGCGAGCCAACGTCGCGAGCAATTAGAAAAGATCTCGCAATGGGTAGATCAGGCGCTACAGAAGGGGCGAGGAATTCTGGGCTCCGCTTATCCCGCCGAACTGGCACATCAGATTTGGTCTACTGCGGCTGCCGAAACTTTAGCAAAGATTCTTGATGACGCCGACCAACGTCGGACTCGGGTCCGATGGGATATCTCGGACGCTGCGAAAAAGGTATCCGAAGCGGTTGCAACGGCCACCTATCGAATCACGATCGAAGCGATCCGCAACGCTTGTCGCCATGGCAAGGCAACTGAGGTTCTCGTTTCCGCAAGCGTCAATGACAATACATTGACGGTCGTAATCGAGGACAATGGCGTTGGTTTCGATCCCCAGTCTGTCTCGCCGGACCGATATGGAATTCGGTCGATGAAAGGACGGGCCGAGTTAGTCGGTGGACAACTGACGCTGACCGCAAAGCCAAACTGTCCCACCACCGTCACATTTCGTTGCCGATTAAGTGGCTGAGCAAGTGCTTGAGCGCAGCGATAATTCAACGCGGCGATGTTAGAGCAATTTGAGAAATGATGTAGGCTCTCAACAAGTAGCTGCGTTCGCCAGGACGTGGGCCACCGCGAACGCGACGGTAGCTACATCAATGATGGAAATGCTCTAGGCAGCGTCGCTCGAGTTCATATCTTTGAGCGACTTGCCAAGCCGTTTTTTGTTTGCAGCCGTCGTTTTTCCGCGAGTCCCTTTCGTGGTGGTACCCGTATCGGTTGCCAACAGTGCCGCAACATTCGGATGCAAATCATCACTGTCGGTCGGCGTGCCAATTTGTTCAATCGCATCGCTAACGCCTAGCAGTACCGATTGCCGTACGCCGTCTCGTAGCCATTCAAAGAAATTTACGTTCATTCCAACTCTCCGTCCCTGATTTGTTTGCTGATGTTTGTACCGTGGTGCGTCCAAGCCTCGCACGTGTGTGGGTTCTAAGATACGAAACCGGCAAGCGTCTAGACCGATTTCAAAACCCCACCACCACTGAAAATCAGGCTGCCTGTCGAAATCAGGTCACGCGACGGATATATCAAGCTTCGCGTCCATGAATCAGGCGGCGCGTCGAATCGGCTCGTTGGTTTCCACAATTCGCTCGGGCATCCGGATGATCGATTCTTCAACGGATTGAACTTCTTCGACCTGATCAATCTCATTGCTATCAAAGACGCATTCCAAGCTGCCCGAATTGGAATAGATTTTTAGTTGATCTTCTTCGATAAACCAAACCGCTCGAAACGCTTCGGTCCGAAAACAGCGGCCACAGAAAAAGCCATCGCGAATGAGCAGTGATTCTGACAAAATCGTTGAATGCGTGTTCTCTTGCCCTGCAGCCTCACCCTGGTCGTTGATCCATTGGCAAAGCCGTGTTCGGACAGTTTCCAGGCGTTGAGAGTTTGTCATTCGATGTTCAAATCACGGTCGAATTGGGGGGACATCGCTGTGTCGCGTGGCACGGCGATGAGGAATCCCTGGAAAAGAAATGACTCCGGAATCATGTCTCCGTCCCTGGTGACAATCCGCCGGTCTTTGCTTTTTCGACTCATTGCAATGGTTTCGTTCGATCCATCTCGATTCAAAGGCAATCTGCCCCTAAACTTCCCAAGTTGCCATATGTTTTTACTTACTTTGCCTCTAGGAATGGTGTTATGCGAGTCTTGTTAGACGAAACGAAATTGAACGAAGGCGTTCTGCGTCTGGCGAGCGAGATCGATCAGTTTTATGGCAACCAGCGACATTTGACTGTGATCGCGGTGATGACGGGCAGTTTGGTGTTATTTGCCGATCTGATTCGCCGGCTTTCGATGCCACAACGGGTTGGGGTTGTCCAGGCATCGAGCTATCGTGGAGGCACCAAATCGGGCGATCTGCAAGTTGATTCGCAAATGATGATTGACGTTTCCGGACGTGACGTCTTGCTCGTGGACGACATTTTTGACACCGGAAAGACACTCGACCGACTGCAGCAGATGATGCTCGATTCGGGAGCGACGACGGTCAAAACAGCCGTGTTGTTGCACAAACAACGTGAGCACTCGGTCGTCATGCGACCCGACTTTGTGGCCTTTGAGATTCCAGACGAATTTGTAGTCGGATACGGATTAGACTATTTAGATATGTATCGCAATCTTCCCTATTTGGCCGTGCTTGAACCAGCCGAGATCGAGGCAACGGCATCGGAATCGCAACCGTGAGTGATCATCCAACCGCCAGATCGCTGAGAGTTTTGCTAGTGGGGCGGCACTTTTGGCCCCACGCTTCGTTTGATGCAGCCGGTTTTTTGGCTCAGCTAGCGACCGATCTCTATCGCAGCGGTGTGCATGTCGAAGTGGTGACGCCCCGCTACGCTGCGTCGTGGCCCGAGCATTTCCAGTTTCGTGAGATTCCCGTTCACCGACCCGCAGCGGCCCCTCGCAGCGATTGGTCGATGGGACGCTACGTGCGTCATTTGACGACCTGGCTCAAAGAACATAGTGCGTCGTTTGATTTGATTGTGGCCGATTCCATTCGCGAGGAATCTCAGGCTGTCGTCGAAGCCGCCGCTGCTGTTGGCATCGCCTCGGTCCTCGTTTCGGCGGGCTGGGGTGACGAAAGTGATCCCTCGTGGTGGCAAACGTCGCGTAGCGCCCGTCGATGCGCCGCCACAGCGAAAGAGGCCGATGCGATCATTGTCAAAAACGCGGCTGCCGAACGATTGATGATCGCCCAAGGTTTTCCGCAAGCGATGCTACACCGAATCGAGATTGGATTCACTAGCAGCGTTCATAATCTCGAAGATACTCGCGTCGCTGCACGCGCCCGCTTGGGGGCGGTCAATTCGGACTTGTCCACCATGCCCGACTCTGAGGTCGTGTTATGCACAGGCAGGATGCAAAAGAAGGGAGCGATGGATATTTTGGCATCCGCCGCTCGGCATCTGATTGCCGGCCGTCCCGATTTGCGGATTTGGTTCGTGGGCGATGGGCCCGAACGCCAATCGTTGTACGATTTTTTGCGTGCCGATGGCGTGCGAAATTCGATTGCAATGCCGGGATCGTTCGTTGACGCCAGTGATCTAATGATGGCGGCCGACGTGTTTGTCCATGCGGATCATCAAGGACTCGATTTTGCCTTGCCCTCGGCGGTTTCTGTGGGGTTGCCGATTGTGGCGGCGGAAATGGCAGAGGTGCGTTCGCTATTAACGCCCGTGGGGAAACCGATCAAACGAATTGGGGCTTCGTCCGCATCTGTCGATGACAATGATCTGGCCAGCGATAACAGTGATCAGGCCGACAAGGATGTGGCCGACGAGGATGTGGCTTGGTTTACGCCCGCCAAGGCAAAGTCCATTCGTATCGCGATCCGGCAGACCCTCGACGGCTTGCCCGCTGCGAGGCAGCGGGCATTGCAGCTTCGCCGTGATCTCGTTCGATCGCGTCCGCAAAGCAAGGCAATCCAAGCCTATATCGATTTAATGACGAGGGTCGTTCACGCAAAATCAGCAGGTAAGTTGCGAGCCAGCAATAAATCCAGCTCGATCGAGACAGCGTCATGAGCCGACGTATCGCATTGGTGATTCCAACGATGGACCGTGGCGGGGCCGAAAAACAACTCTGCTTGTTGGCCGAGCATCTGCCGCGTGATCAGTTCGATGTGCACGTGATCTTGCTAACCCGCGATGGGCCGCGTAGCGAGTCGCTGCGCGCAGCCGGCATCCCGGTCACCGTGATCGGCAAACGATTTAAAGCAGATCCGTCGGCACTGTTTCGCCTTCGCCGCGAATTGGTCCGGTTAAAACCCGACGTCGTTCACACTTGGATCTTTGCAGCCAATAGCTTCGGCCGCGCCGCCGCTCGACTTGCCCGAGTACCAACGATCATGGCCAGCGAGCGGTGTGTCGATCCTTGGAAAACGGAAACTCACTTTTTTGTGGACCGTCGGCTGGCAAAATTTACGGATGCGATCACAACCAACAGCACCGGAGTGGTCGATTTCTATGCCGCTCATGGGATCGATCGCGACAAGTTTTGCGTCATTCCCAACGGCATCGAGCCGCTGTCCCAGCAGCGAATCGAGCGTGACGAAGCGTTTGCTCGTTTGCAGGTGCCCGTCGATCGCAAGTTAATCTTGGCGGTTGGCCGGCTGTGGCCTCAGAAACGCTATCGCGATTTGATTTGGGCCGCGGAGTTGCTTGGGTCAACTCGCGACGATACCACGCTGGTGATCCTTGGTGACGGGCCTCAGCGCGGCGAGCTGCTGCGGTTCCGAGATTCGGTGACGATCCCCGAGCGAGTTCGTTTTGCGGGGGCACGCAACGATGTTTCCGAATTGCTGCCCCATGCCGATGCGTTTTGGATCGGCAGCGAATACGAGGGGCAGAGCAATTCGCTGATCGAAGCGATGCAGGCCGCTGTTCCCGTGATCGCATCGGACATCCCGGGGAACCGAGATTTGGTCGTCCCCGGCGTGACCGGAATGCTTGTGCCGATGGGAGATACCGCTGATTTTGCACGCCAAACGATCACGCTGCTGGAATCGCCTGAACGACGCGAAAGTCTGGGAAAAGCCGCCAAAAAACGGATCGAAACGGAGTTCACCGTCGATGCGATGGTGCGACGTCATGCCGAGCTGTATTTGCGATCCTGATGTCGTAGCCGCGATCCGAATGACGCACGCTAAACCGGGTTCCGCTACGATTCTGATAGCAAATCACCGGGGATTCCTGGTAAGAGGTTCCGTTCGTAACGATCAGGAGACGACAGGTGCGTCAAAAATGTTCCCAAAACGGCATTTTGACTCAATTCTTCGTTGAGCCGCTCGCTTAGACAGATACCATCGATCTTGTGCAAAGCGTCGTGCACATCGTGATCGTCGAATTCACTTGGAATCATTTCCCCCGAATTTTAGATCGCTCACGTTCTTCCCACGAAGTCTACTAGCCCCATCAGGTACCGCCATCTATGGATATGAGCGAGACAAGCCAACCGACAATTGATGAAGTCGATTTGCTGTTGGCGAATGCCCGCTTGCGTGACGAGCTCGAGCCGTATCGTGACGAATCGATCGATAGCTCGTCGATGCACCGGATGCCCTTGCAAACTGAAAATGAATACCTGGCTTCGATGTTGGCTTGGGAACGTGCTCCCGCACTTCCCATCACATCTTGGTTTAGCCCTCCGATGCAATTGCCGAGTCCTGATTCGGTTTCCGACAGCACGCTACCCCGTCTGCTTGCGAACACCATCGAGCGTTTGTATTCCGAACACGTGGTGTTGAAGTTCACGGATCACTTGTCGGATCGCGAGCTGTACAAGATCATCTATCGCGACATCATGCCTTCGTGCGAAAAGAAACTCGACATTCCTGGCAAGTTCCTGGAATGGCGATGTGTCGAAGACAACGAGACCTGGTTGCGTTTTTACGCCAATGCAGTCGACCGACGTCGTTTCCAAGAAGAGCATGACGTGGCCTTGCCGGCCGCAGAAGAACCGAAGTTCAAGCGGAACCTGCCTGGCAATTAGCCTTTGCGGTAGATCCACATACACGCCAGTGCTGAAACGGCATCCTTCCAGCCGATCTTTTTGCCTTCGTCATAGCCACGGCTATCGTAGCTGGTTGGAACTTCGAGTACGCGTACTTTCTTCGCGGCAATCTTTGCCGTGATCTCGGGTTCAAATCCGAACCGAGTCTCTTTTAGTGAAATGCCTCGCAGCATTTCACCGTCGAACGCTTTGTGGCATGTCTCCATGTCGCTCAATCGCAATCCTGTCATCAGGTTGCTTAGCATCGTGAGCGTCCAATTGCCCATGCGGTGCACCCATGACGGATCGGTAGATCCATCCAGGTAACGCGAGCCGTAGACGACGTCGGCGTTGCCATCCAGAATCGGCCAGACAACGCGTAGTAGCGTCGCGGGATCATATTCAAGATCAGCGTCTTGGATCGCCACCACGCCACCCTGGCTGTGCCGGATCGCCAATCGTACCGCAGAACCTTTGCCGTGATTGCATCGGCGACGAATGATGGTGCGGTTGGCACGTGGCGGCAAACTGCCTAGCCACTCGCTGGTACCATCGCTGCTGCCATCATCGACAATGATGATTTCCGTCGAGCGAGGCATTACCTCATCAATTCGATCCAGTACTTTGGGCAGCGTCTCACGTTCGTTGTAGACTGGAACGATGATCGTCAAGTCGTAGTGATCGAGCGGTTGGACGCTATTTGCCGCGATCGCGGCTTCGGCGATAAAGTCGAGAGTCTCTTCTGTGCG